>NZ_DAOMPX010000116.1:0-2148 GCF_035445025.1 Citricoccus sp.
GATCAAGGGGCCTCATGTCCGAGCATCGCCACTCCTCCACAGAGACGACCACCAGCGTCGACGACCCGATTCCCACGACCCCCGACCAGGCCGAACAGCACCACGGGGCCGACCGGCCGCGCACGGTCGACCTCCCCCGGTTCCGCGGCAGGGTCATCCCTGCGCTGGACCGGGCGATCATCATGATCCTCCCCCCGGTGCTGATCATCGCCGCTGTCCTGGCCGTCACCACCAACCCCGAGGGTGCCGCCGACCTGATCAACAGGCTGCGGACCTTCGTCACCGGCGGTTTCACGTGGTGGTTCGTGGCCTACTCCCTGATCGCCGTCGCCGTCTGCGCCTGGTTGTGCGTCAGCAGGATCGGCCGGGTGCGGCTGGGCGGCCCCAAGGCCCGGCCCGAGCACAGCAAGTTCGCCTGGTACTCCATGCTCTTCGCGTGCGGCCAGGGCATCGGCCTGATCTTCTGGTCGCTGGCCGAGCCCATCCTCCTGCGCGAGGAGACCCCGGTCATCCCCACCGGGGCCAACCCCGGCGAGGGGGGCATCGTCTGGACCTACTTCCACTGGGGCCTGACCGCCTGGGCCATGTACTGCGTCGTGGCCGTCTGCCTGGCGTACTCCCACCACAACCTCGGCAAGACCCTGACGTTCCGCGAGGCGACCGTGGACATCCTGCCGAAGCGCGTCCAGCGCCCGGCCGGCGTCGTGGTGGAGCTGCTGGCCATCATCGCCACCGTCCTCGGCCTGGCCACCTCCTTCGGCTTCGCGGCCATGCAGTTCGCCTCCGGGGCCACCCAGGTCCTGCCGTTCGAGGCCGGCCCCGTGGCCTGGGCCGTCATCATCCTGATCCTGGGCGGGCTGACCGCCGTCTCCGCCTTCCTGGGCGTGAACAAGGGGATGAAGCGGATCAGTGAGGCCAACTCGATCCTCAGCATCGTGCTGGTCGTCGGCGTCTTCGTCTTCGGCCCGACGGTCTACATCCTGTCGAACATGTCCCAGACCTTCGGCTCCTTCTTCTACCACTTCGTGCCGATGAGCTTCTGGACCGGCGCCGAGACCTCCGGCGCCCCGCTCGCGGACTGGCAGGACAGCTGGAACGGCTGGTGGACCGTGTTCATCTGGTGCTGGGTCATCGCCTTCTCCCCCTTCGTCGCCGGGTTCATCGCCCGCATCTCCCGCGGGCGCACCATCCGCGAGTTCGTGCTCGGGGTGACGATCATCCCCTCGCTGATCGTCATGGTGTGGGTGGCCGTCATCGGCTCGGCCGGCATCCATTACGACAACGAGTCCGGACAGATCTCCGCCGACGCCGCCGAGGACACCTCATCGGCTCTGTTCTCCATGCTGGAGATGATCCCGTGGATCGGCACCCTGCTGATCATCGTGGCCACCGTCCTCGTGGCCACGTACTACGTCACCAGCCTCGACTCCGGCACCTACGCGCTGGCCGAGTTCGTCTCCGCCCCGAAGAAGTCCGGCCCGTGGTTCCGCGTGATCCTCGTGGCGAGCATCGCCACGGTGGCCCTGGTGCTGCTCTCCATCGGCGGCGTCGACGCGGTGGACACGGTCCAGACCGGCACGATCATCGGCGGCTTCCCGTTCTCCTTCGTCATCGTGCTGATGATCGTCAACCTCATCCGGCGCCTGCGGGCCCGGGACGCCGAGACGCGCCAGCTCGAGAAGGACATCAACGACCCCGAACACCGGCCCGAGGACGAGCACTGCGACGAGCACGGCGTCCCGCGCGCCGACCCGCGGCGGGGCGTCGGACCCGGGACCTACGTCCCCGCCCAGGACCTCAACCACCCCCGCCCCAATGGAAGGGACGCCCACTCATGACCATCACCACCACCTCCTCCGGTGCCGTCCGCCTGGCGCACCTGGACGCCCACACCTACCGGGACTGGGTCACCTCCGGGCACGCCACGGTGATCCTGCCGGCCGGCGCGTTCGAACAGCACGGACCACACCTGCCCCTGGGCACCGACGCGACCCTGTCCACCACGATCGCCGAGGCCGTGGGCCGCCAGACCGGTGCCAAGGTCGCCGAGCCGTTCACCTACGGCTACAAGTCGCAGCAGAAGTCCGGCGGCGGCAACCACCTGCCCGGGACCGTCAGCCTGGACGCGGAGGCCCTCGTGGCCATGAC
>NZ_DAOMPX010000116.1:2248-3996 GCF_035445025.1 Citricoccus sp.
CAGACCGTGAAGAACCACGGATCCCGCCGCACCGCGGCCCCTGACCCAAGGAGATCCCCATGACGACCACCTCGAACGCCGTGAACTCCGTCTCCGAGCTGGAGCGACTGAAGACCCTGCACAACGGAGAGAAGCAGCAGCTGACCTTCTCCGACGCCGAGTTCGAGCGCCGCCTGACCGGCCTGCGCCAGATCATGGCCGAACAGGGCATGGACGCCGCGATCCTCACCAGCTACCACGGCATCAAGTACTACTCCGACTTCCTCTACACCACCTTCGGCCGCAACTACGCCCTGGTCGTGACCCAGAACGAGTCGGTCACGGTCACCGCCAACATCGACGCCGGCATGCCGTGGCGCACCAGCTACGGCGACAACATCGTCTACACCGACTGGAAGCGCGACAACTTCTACTACGGCCTGCAGGAGGCCCTGCGCCGCGCCGGCGTCTCCGCGCAGCGCATCGGCGTCGAGGACGACGCCCTGCCGCTGATGGTCCGCCAGCGCATCCAGGACGCGTTCCCCGGTGCCGAGCTGACCGACGTCTCCGTGCCCGCGATGCGCCAGCGCATGATCAAGTCCGCCGAGGAGATCGAGGTCATCAAGCACGGCGCCCGCATCGGCGACCTGGGCGGCGAGGCCATCAAGGCCGCCATCCGCGAGGGCATCACCGAGTACGAGGTCGCCCTGATCGGCACCGAGGCCATGACCCACGAGATCGCCCGGACCTTCCCCCACCGCGAGGTCCGTGACACCTGGGTCTGGTTCCAGTCCGGGATCAACACCGACGGCGCCCACAACTGGGCCACCACCCGCAAGCTGCAGCGCGGCGACATCCTGTCCCTGAACTGCTTCCCGATGACCTCCGGCTACTACACCGCCCTGGAGCGCACCCTGTTCCTCGGCGAGCCGGACGAGGCCAGCCTGCACCTGTGGAACGTGAACGTCGAGGTGCACCGCCGCGGCCTCGAGCTCATCAAGCCCGGCGCCGTCTGCAAGGACATCGCCGCCGAGCTCAACGAGATCTACATCGGCTACGGCCTGCTGCCGAACCGCACCTTCGGGTACGGTCACTCCTTCGGTGTGCTGTCCCACTACTACGGCCGCGAGGCCGGCCTGGAGCTGCGCGAGGACATCGAGACCGTCCTGGAGCCGGGCATGGTCGTCTCGATGGAGCCGATGATCACCGTGATGGACGGCGAGCCCGGGGCCGGTGGCTACCGCGAGCATGACATCCTGGTGGTCGGCGAGGACGGCGCCGAGAACATCACCAAGTTCGGCTTCGGCCCGGAGCACAACATCATCGACGCCTGACCCGCACGACGATCCGCTCTCCATGAGGGGGTGGCCGGACCGGAAGCACTTCCGGTCCGGCCACCCCCTCTGCGCATCCGCCCACCCCGCCCCCGACCCGCACCCCGTCACCCGATCCGAGGAATGACATGACCCCCGCATCCGACGCCCCGTCCGCCACGTCCGCCTCCGAGAACGGGGCCCGCGGCGCCTCCGTCATCGTCAACGTCCTGCAGGTCATCCGCTGCTTCACGTCGGACGAGCCACTGCAGGGCGTGACGGAGATCGCCGCCCAGGTCGGCCTCCACAAGTCCAGCGTGTCCCGCATCCTCGCCACCCTCGAACAGGAGCACGTGGTCGAGCGTGACGAGGCGTCACGGAAGTACCGGCTGGGCCTGGGACTGATCGCCGTCGCCGGCCCCCTGCTCGCCAACCTGGACGTCCGCCGGGTCGCCA
>NZ_DAOMPX010000117.1:0-3972 GCF_035445025.1 Citricoccus sp.
GTTCTCGGCGAAGCCCAGCTCGTCCAGGGAGGCGCCGTTGGCCACGGCCTCCAGGACCTCGGTGGCCTCGTCCTCGGTGATCTCCAGGGCCAGGGCGACCTCGGCCACGAGGGGGGCCTGGGCGTTGCGGAACATGTCCTTCTCCGCCATGGACAGGCCCTTGGTGTCGCGGCGGCGGCCCAGGTCGCGCACCACCTCGGCGATCTGCTCGAGCAGGCCGGAGGCCACCTTCTCCTGGTTGGCCTTCATGCGGCGGGACCACTGCTTCTCCTCGACGCCGGTGGGCTCCTGGACGACCTCGAGCAGCCTGCGCAGGTGGGCGCGGTCGTAGACCTCGCGCACGCCGATCTCCTCCACCCTCGCCTCCGGGATGGAGACCACGAGGTTGTTGCTCCGGATCGTCAGCTCGATGTAGGTCACCTCCGCGCCCTTCACGGTGCGCTGGAAGGTGTTGGTGACGGTCGCCGGACCGTGGTGGGGATGAACAACGAGCTTGCCGGGGATCAACTGCATGTACACGTCTCTTTCCTTCAGGGCGAAGGCCACTCCTCCGGAGTCCGGTCCCACCCTCGGGCCGGACGCGTTCCGTGAGATTGGCTGTCCTCCATTTTCGCACATCTGCGAGACATGTGCGCCCAGATGCCCTAGGCTTCTCCCCTTCGCGTCACGGCAGGTCACGGGCCGGCCGTCGGCTACCCCTCCTGGGCACGCAGGAACTCGAAGACCTCCACCTCGTCCACTCCGGGGAACGCCCCGGAGGGCATCGCCGCGAGCAGGTGGGCGTTGGCGCGGGCGGCCGGCCAGGCGTGCCCGCCCCACTCGGCCTCCAGGTCCGGCGAGGGCAGCCGGCAGCAGGAGGGGTCCGGGCAGCGGGAGACGGAGCGGGCGGTGGTCTCCTTGCCGCGGAACCAGCGGGCCACGTCGAAGGGCACCCCGATGGACAACGAGTAGAACCCGGAGGAGTGGCCCTCCACCACGGCGGTGCACCAGTAGGTGCCGGCCGGGGTGTCCGTGTACTGGTTGAAGGCACGGAACCGGTCGGCCACGCCGAAGACCTCCCGCGAGGTCCAGTTCCGGCAGACCTGCTGGCCCTCGATCGCGCCGGTGTGATCGGCGGGGAAGGAGACGCCGTCGTTCTCGTAGGCCTTGTGGATGATCCCGGACTCGTGCACCTTCTGGAAGTGGCAGGTGATGCCCAGGTGTTCGGTGGCCAGGTTGGTGAACCGGTGGGCGGCGGACTCGTAGGAGACGCCGAAGGCGTCCCGGACGTCCTCGATGGCCAGGTCCTTCTCCGCCTTGGCGTTCTTGAGGAACTTCACCGTCTCCTTCTGCGGCATCATCAGTGCCGCGGCGAAGTAGTTGGTGTAGACCCGCTGGCGCAGGTAGTCCGAGTAGTCCACGGGCTCGCCGTGGCCGAGCACGTAGGCGCCGATGGCCTGCAGGAGCACCGAGCGCTGGTCGTGGTCCGGGTTCCGCGCGCGGGAGAGGTAGAACCGCCGGTTCTTCAGGTCCGTCACCGAGCGGGTGGAGTGCGGCAGGTTGGACACGGAGCGAACGGAGAAGCCCAGGTGCTCGGCCAGGTCGGCCGCGGCATGGTGGCTCAGCGGTCCCCCGGAGTGCCCGACGGCGTCCAGCAGCTGCTGCGCCTGGCGCTCCAGTTCGGGGTAGTGGTTGTTGCGCTCCTTCATCTCCTGGCGCAGCTCGGAGTTGGCCCGGCGCGCCTCCTCCGGGGTGGCGGCCTGCTCCTCCATCCGCCGGTTCAGCTCGGCCTCCAGGCCGGCGATGACCTCGAGGACCTCGGTGGGGGTGCGCGGGGAGATCTTGATCTGCGGCAGCCCCAGGCTCGCGTAGTGCTCGGTGCGCTGGGCCTTCTCGACCGCGATCTCCAGGGCCGCCCGCCGGCTCGGCGCCTCCGTGGCCAACAGGTCCTCCACGGAGCTCCCGTGGAGGGCGGCCAGCCGGGAGAGCAGGGTCAGCCGGGGCTCGCGCTTGCCGTTCTCGATCAGGGACAGGTGCGAGCCGGTGGCCCCCACCGCCTCCGCCGCCTGGTCGAGGGTCAGCCCGGCCTCCTTGCGCAGGTGCCGCAGGCGGCGCCCGAGGACGACGGGGTCGAGTTCGTCGGCCTGCAGCTCCGCGCGCGGGGTGTCGTCGATAGGGGCCGGTGTGGTGATCGCCATCACGTCATCGTAGTCAATTTTTCGGATCCTGTCGCGGAAAGCATGCGGTATTCGCTTTTGGCAGGCCGAACGACGCATTTATTGACTGTCGGGCCCCGGCCCTTCTGCGGCGAGGGCCTGGAGCTCCCGGGAGAAGAACTCCAGGGCCGTCCGGGTCTTCGTCCGCTGCTCCCCGCTGAGCGGGATCCCCTTGCGCTCCAGGAAGGCGCGCGTGTCCAGCGCGACGTCGAGGGCGTCCGCGGGCGGGCACTTCGTCGACAGTTCCACAACGCGGGTCCCGTCCGGGTAGGTCCACATCTCGGCGACGAACTTCTGGGGAGTGCCCTCCGGGCGGAGGCTCAGCTTGAGCACCAGGATCGGCCCCAGGACGGACAGGTCCTCCAGCGTCACCCCCTCCGGGGCGTGCTCGAGGAAGAAGGCACGCTGGTCCTTGTCCAGGATCTTGCGCAACGGTTTCCTGCCGGAGACCACCGCGGCCACGTCCGGTGAGGTCAGCCGCTGCTTGAGCGCGGCCGAACACACGTAGCCCCCGGGCATCGCATCGACCTCGACGACCAGGTTGGGCGACGCGCGCAGTTCGGCGCTCAGGGCAGACGGGACGACCGGCCGGAGCTTGACCACCGAGTCGTCGCGGTCCCGGACCCGACGGGCCCGCACGACCACCCCGGCGGCGTCGAGGCGCAGATCCGGGGTGTCGAAGAAGAAGACCTGGCGGATCTGCGCGTCGAGCGGGTCCACACCGAGGGCGGCGGCCGCGGAACGGTACGACCGCTCGGGCACGGTCAGCTTCAGCTCGACGCTGTCGGACTCCCGCGCCAATTGCAGTACCTTGACGAGGTCGTCGCTGAGCAGGCGGGGTGCTGGTGTCGTCATGTCGGCTCCTTCGGGCTGGCACCCGGCCGCAGGCCGGCCCGCGGGGAGGCGGGGACCCCCGGCCACGGGATGGTCGAGACCATCCAACGCCCCCCGGGCCCGCCCGGGCATCACCCCAGGGGGGTGAACATGACAGGTAGGGTCACACCCACCGCGCCAGGCGCGGATACACCCTGCGGGCGTTGCCCTCCTGGATCCGCGCCAGGGTCTGCGCGTCCAGGCCCGCGGCCTCGACGTAGCGTCGCGTGTCGTCGAAGTAGTGCCCGGTGCACGGATCGATGTCCCGCACGGCCCCGACCGTCTCCGAGGCGAACAGCACGTTCTCGGCGGGCACCACCTCCAGCAGCAGGTCGATGCCGGCCTGGTGGTACACGCACGTGTCGAAGTAGACGTTCCCCAGCAGGTGCTCCGAGAGCTCCGGCTTGCCCAACGCCATCGCCAGCCCACGGAACCGCCCCCAGTGGAACGGCACGGCGCCGCCGCCGTGCGGGATCACCAGGCGCAGCCCGGGGAACCGGGAGAACAGGTCGCCCTGGATCAGCTGCATGACCGCCGTGGTGTCGGCGTTGAGGTAGTGCGCGCCGGTGGTGTGGAAGGCGGGGTTCACGGACGTGGAGACGTGCACCATCGCCGGCACGTCCAGCTCGATCATCCGCTCGTAGACGGGGAACCAGTACTCGTCGGTCAACGGCGGTGAGGTCCAGTGCCCACCGGAGGGGTCCGGGTTGAGGTTGACCGCCACGGCGCCGAGGTCCTCGACGGCTCGTGTCATCTCGTCCAGGACCGTCTCCGTGGGCACGCCGGGAGACTGCGGGAGCATGGCCGCGGGCGCGAAGCGACCGGGGAAGAGCCGTGCCACCCGGGCGCACAGGTCGTTGCAGATGCGCGCCCACGCCCGGGAGGTCTCGACGTCCCCCACGTG
>NZ_DAOMPX010000118.1:0-3877 GCF_035445025.1 Citricoccus sp.
GCGCGCTGGTTGGCGACCCGGGGGACCTCGCACCCGGTGATCGGGGACCACTTCAAGGTCGTGGGCTGGCCGGTCAGTCCCTGCGGGTCGAACAGGGCGACCGGCCCCTTGGTGGCGCGCAGGGTGGCGGTGGCGGCCAGGTTATCGGCCCGGGAACTGGTGGTGATCACCGGGCCGGGGGCGTCCAGGATGGCCCCGATGAGCAGGTGCAGACCCTTACCCGAACGCGGGGGACCGATGAGCACCACGGATTCCTCCAGACAGCTCCACACCGGTGAACCCTCCGCCGAACCCAGCAGCAGGGCCCCGTCGGCCGGCTTGGGGTGCTTCACACTGGGACGCACCTTGGTGGCCTTCTTCCGGGCGGCCCCGGCCCCAACGGCACGGCGAATCTCCGGGGCCCGCGCCATGCCCTCGCGCCACCGGATGGACCGGATGAACGCTGTGTCGGACTGCTGGTACCGCATCCACGCATACGCCCCGGCCCCGACCAACAGCACCAGCACCACGGCCAGCCCGATGTACGCCCCGATCAGGGTCCCGGTGGGGGCCGCGCATCCGGCGGCCGTCCCAAAGGCGGTCCCGTCGCCGGTGGCCACGAACCCCAGCGGGTCCACGATGGTCTCCGGCCAGGCCAGCGCCCCGCACACGGCCCGGTTGGTGAGCACCCCGACGAGCACATAAGCCCCGTACACGCCGATGAGCCCGAGGATCGCCAACGGCAGGGCGTGGTTGTTCGCCCCGGTGGTGGACTGGCGGTTCTGGGCGTTCCAGCTCATGCCCGGGCCTGCCTCTCAGTGGTCGTGGCGGTGGCGGTGGCGGTGACGAGGCGTTCGTCGGTGTTGAACAGCCCGAGTTCGACCCGGGTCAGGTCGTTCTTGACCTGGAAGCTGGACCCGCCCAGCCGCCACAGGCCCACGCCTTCGTCCAGGTACTTCAGCAGGGACCGTTCCCGGTCGGAGAGCTCGAGTTCATCGGTGGTGACCCGCAGCGCGGAGCGGTCTTGGCGGTAGATGACCTTGACGTCGGCGTCGGCCAGCAGGGACTTGGCCATCGCGGCCATCTTCGAGCCGCGGTCGCCGGCCATGTCCAGGTCGGCGATCTTGTGCAGGATCAGCACGTTGAAGATGCCGTAGGCCCTCGCCAGTTTCCAGGACTCGACCATGCGGCGCAGGTCGGCCTCGGAGGAGATGTTGTCCCAGCCCTCTTCGTAGACCACGATCCGCTGGCCTCCGTCACTGGTGGTGACCATGGCCTCGGTCCAGGCCCCGGAGCAGGCGTTGACCACCCGCACCGCTTCGGGGCTGGCCCCTTGCAGGGCGGAGGTGTCGATCGAAGTGGCCGGAGCGTCGGCGGCGAAGTGCGCGGTGGTCTCCCCGTCGAACATCCCGGCCAGGTCACCGGTGGTCATCCGGTGCAGGGTCATCGCCATCACCGAGGACGCCTCCGCGACCAACCGGTCGGGGTGGTCCTTGGCCGCTTCCAGGGCGTCGATCACGTCCGGGATGATCACGATCCCGCCCCGGGTCTGAGCTGCCTGGACTCCGGTATCCAGGGCCAGGGAGAGCACGTGGTGTTCAGCCGGGGACAAGTCCCGATTCGTCAGTATCCGCACCAGGGTGACCAGGATGGCCATCCGCCGGGTGCGGACCGTCATCGCCCACCCCTCATCGCTCAGCGGCTCGCCCTGGGCATTCAGGGAGGGCCGGGTGCCCGGATCCAGGGGGTTGATCCGGGTGCCCATGCCCGGGCCGACCTGGATCACCGACCCGCCCAGGGCGTGCACGACCCGGGTCCACTCGCCCTTCTTGTCACTGGCGACCGAGAGCTTGCGTCCGGCCTGGACCAGGCGGACGGCGAAGGACTTGGCCAGCGAGGACTTACCGACCCCGACCTGTCCGAACAGGATCATCGACATCCCGGAGATGATGCCGCGCTCATACAGCTGCCACGGGTCGAAACAGAACGCCCCACCGCCGTTCAAATCCCGGCCGATGTACAGCCCGTCGGCGCCCAGCGAGGTCCCGGCCACATACGGGTAGGCCGTCGCCCCGGTGTGCGCGGTGGTCGGCACCCCGCGTGTCCGCAACACCCCCGTCCCGTGCAGGGACCTCGGCCGACGCTCCCCACCCCGGCCCCAGGTGGGCCGGGGGAAGTCGTGGCTGACATCGGTGTCGGTCTGCTGGGCGGCCTTGAGATCCTTGAGGACCTGCCGGGTGGAGGTGAGCGAGGCGCGTTTTCCCTCCCGGTTGGCCTGGTAGAAGTCGAAGACCTCGATCTTCTGGCGGTTCTTCGTCGTCGGGCTCATCACATCTCCACCATTCCGAAGGGCAGGGCCGCGGCGAGCATCGCCGAGTCCTGTTCGAGGTACACCACGCGCAGCTCACAGTTGGCGTTCACGGCCCGGGAGAGCACGTCGGCGCAGTTGGCCTCCAGTTCCATCTCGTCGGCCCCGGTGACGGTGATCAGCACCGCCATATCCAGGCGGGCGTGGCCATCGACCAGTTCGGTCTCCTCCCGGTTGATGTCCTCCAGTTCCCGGTCGTGCTCCAGGGTGTGGGGCCGGTCCAGTTTGTCCAGCAGTCGGGTGGTGGTGCGCCAGTCGGCCTTGCGCCGCTGGATGTGGTTCAACGCCCCCCGGGCATCGCGCGGCACCCAGACCACAGAGACGGTGTGCCGGAAGTCCCCGGCGAAGATCAACGGCTCCAAGAATCCGAGGCGGGCCTGGGACTGGGGGAACTCGGAGACCTTGTAGGTGCGGTGCAGGTACCCGTCGGTGCGCACATGGTCGGTGAAGACCTCCATGGCCACCGGTCCGGCCGAACCGGGGGCGACCCCGACCCAGTCCCCGGAGCGTTCGGAGATGACCACCGAGGCCTGCGGGTCGAACGCCGAACGCACCAGTGCGGCCAGCGACCTCGGGGAGTGCCAGGCCTGCACGGTGGTGCCCGAGGCCGGCAGGGTGCCCTCGATGGTCGTCATCACCGACAGGGCCAGGGTCATGAACCCGGGCAGCCCGCCACCGAGGGACTTGATGCGCTTGGCGACCTTCTCGCGGGACAGCACCACCGTCATCCACGTCTCGTGGACCGGCATGTCTTGGGCCTCGGCCATCAGCTCCACGAACGCCGCGTGCAGGAACGGGTTCACCGCCTCCCCGCTGGGCCGACCCTCTCCGGTGGCTTCGGCGCCCTTGGCGTTGTAGAACTCCATGACCTTGGACCCGGAGATCAGCGTGGTCTGGTCCGCGTGCTGGATCCGGGCCACCCCGGGCATCCGGGCGATCGCTGAGATGGCTTCGCGCCAGTTCGCGGTGCGGTCCTCCTGGGCGTCGAAGGACTCCAGGGCGAAGGCCTTGGAGGTGTTGATCTTCGCGCACACGATGCCCTCGCCCCGGCGCGGGTCGTAGACGAATCCGGCCCCGCTGGGCAGGGTGTACACGCGCAGTTCGTTGGCCTCCCCGGGCAGCCGGAACCGGGCCCCGGCCCCGGGCTTGATCCGCCCGGCCTCATCCCGGCCGGTGCTGGTGTCCCCGCCGGCCAGCACCGGACAGGACGGGTCCGCTGGAGCCTCGTCGTGGTCATGGGTGCCGTCGCGGCGGACGAAGGTCAACTGGTTGCGGGCCCCGCGCACCAGGTAGCGCAGCCACAGCCCGGCCCAACCGATCAGGGGCCGCCCCATGACTTTGGGGACGACGATCCCGGCGGCCACCGCACCGAGCACCAGGGCTGTGAAGAACCCGCGGGGGAAGCCGCCGGTGAACACCAGCAGCAGCATCAGCCCCAGGGCCACCCCGAGGGTGATGACCTGGGGCCAGCTCAGCCCCAGCAGCACCCCGGTGGTGCGTTCCCGGGCGAACCGGGCCCCGTCCCACGGG
>NZ_DAOMPX010000119.1:0-3866 GCF_035445025.1 Citricoccus sp.
CGCCGATAATCTACATTATGTCAACTCAGCGGCTCGTCCGTCTCCCCAGGACGCGGTGAACCTGCTCGTGCTACCCCGCTCCCGTGCGTCGGACAGGCCGCCGGGGTGAGGCCGGGTGTGCTCAGGGTTCTGAACCGCGAACCGTGAGCACTGGCGTTCCGACCAGAGCATGCACCCTGGCGCCGTGCTGGTGGATTGAAGCCGGGGTATGCCCTAGCGGGGGGTGAACAGGCTGACCGATATCACGTGGTGGGTGTTCGGCGCCAGGTCATAGACGTCCACGTGCTTCAGGCGCCAGCCGTGCTGGTTCAGGTGGTGCATGTCTCGGGCCAGGGAAACCGGGTTCCCGGAGATGTGGACAAGCCGGTCCGGGTGTATCTGGTGGACCTGACGGAGAACGGTTCGACCGGGGCCACCGTTCGCGGAGTTCAGCACCACGGTGTTGATCCTCCGGCCGGCCAGGCCTCCCTCGGTCATTCCGGCCTGCCGGGTTCGCAGCCATCCGGCCAGTATCTGCTCGGTGTCACCGGTGAGGGCCACCGCCTGGGGCATCTCACCCAGGTTGGCTTTGGCGTCCTGGCTGACCTGGGCGTCCGGTTCTACTGAGAGCACCGCCCCCTGCGGGCCGACGGCGTCGGCCAGGAAGGCGGAGAACAAGCCCGCACCGGCATACAGCTCGGCCACGACCTCTCCCGGCTGGGCTTGTGTCGCTGCCAGCACGGATTCGACCAGGGTCCTCGGGGCATCGCGGTGGGCGGGCCAGGATCCGCTCCCCCAGGCGCGGAACGTCCGGGTTCCGTGGTGCTCGGTGACCACATGCTCCCGGATCACAGCATCCCCGCGCAGGTGGATCACCCCTGGCCCCGGGGCCGACCCTTGCGACGGGACGGTGATCCGGGCCGAGACGTGGCCCGGCAAGTGGGCCAGCCGGCGCTTCCAGCCCTCGTGCTGATCCTGCAGTACTCGAGGGTTACGGGATGCTTGTGGACCCGGAGTGATACTCACCAGCACCCGGGATCCCTGAGTGGCAGCAGTGACGTCGACGCGTACGGCACCGGTGAAGTCCAGGTCCCAGAGGCGGAGCTCGTCGTAGGCGGGCACCGACAGGGGGATCCTGCCGGTGGGTGAGACGGCCAGCGTGGTGCGGCTGCGCCAGTGCATCCCCGCTGGCTCATCGGCGACGATGCCCATGACACGGACCTCCACATCATCTCCATGCAGCTGGCCGGCCCGGCCGAGGGTGTCCCGGAAGACCTGGGCCTTGAGCCGGCGCTGATGGTCCAGGACGATGTGGCCGAATTCGGCGCCGTCCACCGGGGGCCGGCCGGCCTGATAGGCCCGCAGCGGGTCCGCCAACTTCCACGGATGGACCCGTCGGAACTCCGAGGCCCCCAGCACCTGGACGGTGTCAGCCCAGTAGTACCCGGTCGTGGGGCCGGACCCGATCAACCGGGCCACGACGGTCTCCCCGGGTATCGCATGACGGACGAAGATCACCCGGCCCTGGTGCCGAGCCACGCAATGGCCCCCGTGCACCATGGGGCCGACCTTCAACACCCGGAGCACCGGATCCGGGCCGTCGGCTCCGGCAGCCATCCCACCTTGAGCGGTGGCGTACATGGAACTGGTCATCTCATCTCTTCCGTTTCAGACACGGCAGTCGGGCCCCTCGGACAGGCGGTCGAGAGGGAACACTCGGGATGGGCCGTCCGGCCGGATAGCGTCACGAGCCCTCGCCATGAGGGGGTCGCGGCAGGTGACAGGGCCGGGACGGGGCCTGGATGCTGACCAGTGGGGACACAGGCCCACCGCCCGGTCGAGGATGTCAAGCAACCGCGCGTAGTGGTCCTGGGTCAGGCACCCGGCGGCATCGGGCCGCATCGGTCCCGGCAGTACCCCGGCCCGTAGGTGGATTCGCACGTCGTGCTCCATAGACCCCTCCTGGGAGTGGCATCAAGAGCTCGCTGCTGAACTCGTTAGTGGTGTGCGATTCGTCTATCCGCACACCCCGTTGGATCGGAGCGGGAGGAACAGGTGGGTATCCCGCCCCGGCGGTGCTCCCGTACCCGACCTTAGGCAAGACCGGTCCGATCGGAGCAAGTCTCGCGTCTACCCCATATGTACTGATGCCGTCAGCTGGGATGACGTCTACCAGGGGCACGGCCTGGGTCCCGGGCGCGTGAAACCCGTGGTCAGCCGGTACACGTGGAGAATGAGTATTGACAGTGAATAGGTCAACGTGCACGGGCGCCGTGACTTCGGCCCGGTCACGGTTTCGGTCGGAGGCGCGCAGGTGCCGGTCCGGACGCTGATAGGTGTACGTATGGCCCCGGGTGCTCTGCGGGCCATTCGCCCCAGGTTCTGGGCTGGCACCACTCCGTCTCCCGTCGTTGCCCGCCACAGATGGCCACCGGGTGTTACTCCTGCCGGTACCGGCCGCCCGCGCGTTCCTCTCGCGCGAGGAAGGACCCAAGTTCCTCGATGGTGCTCATCAACGGTGCGGGGAAGACGACCGTGGTGTTCTTGTCCACCCCGAGCTCGAGCAGGGTCTGGAGGTTCCGCAGCTGCAGTGCCACTGGGTGGGCCATCATCACATCCGAGGCCGCTGCCAGGGCTGTGGCTGCAGTCGCCTCGCCTTCAGCGTTGATGATCTTGGCACGCTTTTCCCGCTCGGCTTCGGCCTGACGGGCCATGGCTCTCTTCATGCTGTCGGGCAATTCGATGACCTTCAGCTCCACGAGGGTGACCTCCACGCCCCAGTCCACGGTGGTCACGTCGAGGATGGATCTGATGTCCTCGTTGATGCGATCCGTTTCCGAGAGCGTGTCATCGAGGCTGTGCTGGCCCACGACCTTGCGCAGGGTGGTCTGGGCGATCTGGTCGATCGCGGAGTGAACGTTCTCGATCGCCACCACCGCCTTGGCGGCATCGATCACCCGGAAATAGGCCACTGCAGAGACATCGACGCTGACGTTGTCCCTGGTGATGATGCCTTGAGACTGGATAGGCAGGGTGACGATCCGCAACGGCACCCGGTGCAGCACGTCGATAAAGGGGATGATGACGTGCAGGCCGGGCTCGCGCACCGGCAGCAGTCGGCCCAGACGGAAGACCACCCCGCGTTCGTACTCTTTGATCACCTTCAGGGACAACCACAGCAGAAGCAGGACCAGGATGGTTCCCGCGATGAGGAGGACTTGTTGCAGGGGGTTCATGGGGCGCTCCGGTATGAAGTGGCCGATGTCGGTCAGCACGTGGTGGGTAAACAGCTAAGCCCCCGCGGTCATGTGCCCGTTGCCGATCGTGTCGACCGCAGTCATGGGTAGGTTCCTTTCCCGAAGTGCGGGGCGGCGGGCCCCCATCGGCAACGGCGAATGGCCCTATGCCTCCGGGAGATTGCCCCGGCCACCTCCGGTCCGGTACATACGGACGACGAAGTGGCTTTCTGCGTGGTTCTTCGCGATGACCGCTCCGGCTTCCCCGGCGAGCTTGATGCCGAATTGGATTTCAATGCGTTCCGCCACATGGTCATCGAACGCCTCGAATGCGGCGGCGGCGGCTGGGCGGATGGACGCGAGGGCCTCTTCGAGGCGACGGCCGGCGTCGAGGATTCCCTGCTGATTTCGCAGCGGGTGATCGACTCCGTAGCTTCCGTCATGGGCCTCCACCAGCACGAAACCGGAGCCGACTTCGTAGCGGACAATCTCTGACATACCGCGCCTCTTTCGTACTCGACGAGTCCCCACTCGATGCAACCGGCAGTGAGGGGAGCTGACCTCAGATACTGGCTGTCAGGGATCCGTTGTTCGTGGCTTCTTAGTAAGTGTTGGGAAAGTGCTGGTGGCCCTTCCGGGTGCGGGGCCCTG
>NZ_DAOMPX010000120.1:0-3799 GCF_035445025.1 Citricoccus sp.
GCCGCCTGACCGCTCAGGCCGGATCCGTGGAGCCCTCCTCGACGGGCGTGACGGCCGGTTCCGGCGTCCCCTCCGCGGCCAGCGCCTGGTGGCGTCGGTAGACCTGGACGCCGATGGCCACGGGGATGGCCGCGACGGCAGCCGCCCGCATCCAGGGCCGGTCCAGGACGTGGCCGGTCACGGCGTCCAGGGACACCCGTCCGGCCCCGCCGACCGCGAAGGCCGTGGCGGCCAGGCCGAGCACCGCGGGGTACTCCAGGCCGCCCTCGGTGGCGAAGAAGCCCTGGGGGGCGTGCACGCTGGCCGCCACGCCCATGGTCGTGGCCGCTGCCGCACCGGCGGCCGGCGTCGCCAGGCCGAGGGCCAGCGCCAGGCCGGCGCCGGCCTCACCGACCCCGGCGAGCACGGCGCTGGTCTTGCCCGGGCGGAAGCCCATGGCGTGCAGGCCCTGGCTGGTTCCCTCGAGACCACCGCCGCCGAACCAGCCGAACAGCTTCTGCGTGCCGTGGGCGATCAGCACGCCGCCGAGGCCGACGCGGAACAGCGTCCGGGCGGCGGTCGTCGCGTTGGGGGTGGGGTTCTCGTAGCTCATCGTGGTCCTTCCGGTGGGCGAATGGTGGCGCGGGTGCGCGCCGCCCACCCTAGCGCTCGGTGCGCGGCTGGTGCTGGTCGACCTGCGGCTGGTACCCGGAGGCGCGCAACCGGCCCAGCACCTGTTCGGAGTGGTCCAGGCCGCGGGTCTCCATGTCGATGGTGATCGTCACGTCGCCCATGCCCAGCGATCCGCCGATGCGCGTGTGGTCCACGCGGGTGACGTTCGCGTCCGTCTCGGCGATGATCCGCGAGATGGTGGACAGCTCGCCGGGCCGGTCCTGCAGGGACATCTTCACCGTCAGGTAACGCCCGGCCGCGGCCAGGCCGGACTGGATGACCTTGAGCATCAGCATCGGGTCGATGTTCCCGCCCGAGAGCAGCACCACGGTGTGCTTCGACTGGATGCCCAGCTCGGCCAGCTTGCCCTCCAGCAAGGCGGCCACCCCGACCCCGCCGGCCGGCTCCACGACCATCTTGGAGCGCTCCAGCAGGAACACCAGCGCGTTGGCGATGGCGTCCTCCGAGACGGTCACCACCCCGTCCACGAGCTCCCGGATGATCTGGAACGGGATCTGTCCCGGCTTGCCCACGGCGATGCCGTCGGCGATGGTGGACACGGTCTCCAGCGGCACCAGGGCGTCCGCGGCCAGCGAGGGCGGGTACGCCGCCGCGTTCTCCGCCTGCACGCCGATGATGTTGATGTGCCGGCCCTGGCGCCGGGCCATCTCCTTGACGGCCACCGCCACCCCCGCCAGCAGTCCGCCGCCGCCGATCCCCATGACCAGGGTGTCGACGTCGGGTGCCTGCTCGAGGATCTCCAGGCCGATGGTGCCCTGACCGGCGACCACGTCCGCGTTGTCGAAGGGGTGGATGAACACGGCGCCGACCTCCTCGGCGTACCGCTGGGCCTCGGCGAGGGCCTCGTCCACGTTGTTTCCGTACAGCACCACCTCGGCACCGTGGTCCCGGGTGGCCTGGAGCTTGGGCAGGGCCACGCCCAGGGGCATGAAGATCCGTGCCTTGATCCCGAGCTTGGAGGCGGCCAGGGCCACTCCCTGGGCGTGGTTGCCGGCCGAGGCGGCCACCACGCCGCGGGCCTTCTCCTCGTCGCTGAGCTTGGCCATCCGCACGTAGGCGCCCCGGACCTTGAATGATCCGGCGCGCTGGAGGTTCTCGCACTTGAGGTGCACCGTGGCGCCCGTGACCCGTCCCAGGGCCCGGGAGTGGTCCAGCGGCGTCGGGACGATGACGTCCCGCAGCATCTCGCGGGCCTGTTCGATGTCGGCCAGGGTGACGGGCAGGACCGGGCGGGTCCCGGAGGCCTCACCCACGGCGTCGGCACCGGCGTCAACACCGGCCTCGGCCGGCACGGTGGCGTCGTCCGGGGCGTGCTCCGGACGTTGGCTCTGCGGGGTCGTGGTCACTGGTGTCCTCCGTCCTGGTCCGGCCGGCGGCCGGAGCGGTCCATCCCCGTATTGTCCTCCCCCGGACCGGTCCCGCCGCGCACATTGCCGCCGTCGGGACTCACGCGGGCGGCGTCGGGGCCGTCGTCGTCCGCCGTGCCGGCGCCGCCGTGGTCACGCCAGCGCCGGGGGAGGAAGCGGGAACGGGTCTGGGACCGCTTGAGTTCACGGCGCGCCCGGCGTCGTTCCGTGACGCTGGTGCCGCCCCGGCCCTCGGCACCGTCGGCTCCCCCGGTGGCCTTGCGCACCACCCCGTCGATGGTCTCGTAGGCACGGCCCCACGGCCCCTCGAGCTCGGCGGCGCGCTCCTTCAGCGTCCCCTCCCGCGGGACGTCCGGTCCGGGTTCCTGGTCGCCCTCCAGCCACGGCCGGGCGTGGAAGTACTTGATCGTCGCGTTGAGGAACGCCATCAGCGGGACCGCGAAGACGGCGCCCACGAGGCCCAGCACGGCCGTGCCCCCCGAGACCGCCAGGAACACGGCCAGCGGGTGCAGGCTGACCGCCCGGCCCATGACGAGGGGCTGCAGGACGTTGCCCTCGATCTGCTGCACGAGCAGCACGACGCCCAGCATGATCAGCGCGTTGACGGGGCCGTTGGCCACCAGGGCCAGCAGCACCGCCACGGCGCCGGTCAGGAAGGCACCGACCAGCGGGATGAAGGACCCGAAGAACACCAGCACGCCCAGCGGCAGGGCCAGCGGCACGCCCAGGACCCAGGCGCCGGTACCGATGCCGACGGCGTCCACGAAGGCCACGAAGATCTGCACCCGCACGTAACTGCCCAGGGAGTTCCAGCCGGCCTTGCCGGCCCCGTCGATGGCCTCGCGGTGACGGTGGGGCACGAAGTTCAGACAGAACCGCCAGATCCGCTGGCCGTCGTAGAGGAAGAAGATCAGGGCGAACACGGCCAGCACGGTGCCGGCCGCGATGTTGCCGGCCGTCGAGCCGAAGCCCAGGGCGCCGGAGAGGATCTGCTGGCTGTTGTTGCGGACGGTGTCGCCGAGGTTGGCGAAGATGTCGTTCCACTGGTCCGTGGTCACGCCCACGCTGGCGAGCCAGGCGACGATGCCCTGGACGCCGACCATGATCTGGTCGCGCATGTCCGTGAAGCCCACGGTCAGCTGCTGGCCGACGAGGGTCAGCAGGCCCACGATGATCGTCAGGAAGCCGATGATGATCGCCGTCACGGACAGGCCGGTGGGCACGCCCCAGCGGCGGAACCGCTGGTGCACGGGATTGAGCAGCGTGGCGAGCAGCGCCGCGATGATCAACGGGATGACCAGCAGGGACACGTGGCTGAGCAGCCAGATGCTCGCCCCGGCCATGGCCAGCACCAGCAGGACGCGCCAGGACCAGGCGGCGGCGACCGTCAGTCCGTAGGGGACGTCGGTGGCGACCCGGTTGGCCTGCTGGGATGCCGTGAGCAGGGGATCACGTCCCGGGACGGCCAGTTCGGCCCCGTTCCCGGGCGTCGGCTGGGGGGTGGTGCTCAAGGGCTTGCCTCCTGGTGGGTCACAGTCGCCCGGTGATGCCCCAGGCGGCTGCCAACTGGCCACCCGCGCCGATCCAGGCCAGGCCCTCGCCACTGTTGAGGGCGTTGGCCGGGGCGGTCATCGGCTCCACCGCCACCGCTCGGTGGCGGCCGGGGAACCTGTCCGTGAAGAACACGTGCACGTAGCCGTAGGCCGGTTCGGTCCACAGCTCCACGCTCCGGCCGTCCGGGGCGGCCAGCACGTGGTGGT
>NZ_DAOMPX010000121.1:0-3772 GCF_035445025.1 Citricoccus sp.
GGATGAGCCCGTCGCTGGACCCCGAGTACGAACTGGCCGGGCTGACGCGGTTCAAGACCACCATGGGGGCCGACGTCGTGCAGACCTACGGCGAGTGGGACTACCCCGTCAACCGGCTGCTGGCCCAGGGCTTCGCCCTCTACATGGCGCGCCGGGGCTAAGTCGCTGAGTCGCTAAGACGGCGGGCTAGTGCCCGAACTCCTCCGGGTCCGCGCGGTTCGCCGACCGCCCGCCGGACTCGCTGACGTCCAGGGCGTCGATCGCCGCCTGGTCCTCGGGGCCCAGCGCGAAGGAGAACACGTCCAGGTTCTCCCGCTGGCGCTGCGGGTCCGCGGACTTGGGGATGGCGATCCGGCCCTGCTGCACGTGCCAGCGCAGCACCACCTGCGCGGGGGTGCGGCCCAGCCGGGCGGCGATACCGGTGATCACCGGGTTCCGCAACAGCCCGCTCCCCCGCCCGATCGGCGTGTAGGCCGCCGTCAGCACGCCGGCCGCGGTGTTCGCCTCCTGGACCGGCCGCTGGGCGTCCTCCGGTTCGCAGTAGACCTGGTTGACCGCCGGGACCAGCCCGGCGTCGAGGACCGCCTGCAGGTGGGACGGGGCGAAGTTCGACACGCCCCAGGACCGGATCAGCCCGCTCCCCACGAGTGAGGCCAGCGACTCGCACGCCTGCACGTACCGGCCCTGGTCCGGGTTCGGCCAGTGCACCAGGAACAGGTCGAAGTACTCCAGGCCCGCGCGCTCCAGCCCGGCCTCCAGCGCGGTCCGCACCACGTCCGGTCCGCCGTGCCACCGCCGGTTGAACTTGGAGGTGACGAACACGTCCTGCCGCGGGATCCCGGAACCGGTGACGGCCCGGCCCACCGCGTCCTCGTTGGCGTAGTTCTCCGCGGTGTCCACGTGTCGGTAGCCCGCCTCCAGGGCCGAGGCCACGGCGCGCTCGCACTCGGCACCGGTCATCGGCCAGGTGCCCAGGCCGATCATCGGGATCGGCACGTCGTCCACGTTGGTGCCCTCGAGCAGGGCGTAGCGCTGACTGGTCATGGGGCCACCTTAACGCACGGGCGGCACCTCCCCGCGAGGGAAGGTGCCGCCCGTGCGTCACTGTCGGATCAGCGGATCAGCCGCGGTAGTCCGTGCCGTAGTCGTCCAGCGAGATCGCGTGGAACTCCGGCGTGGACGAGGAGTCCAGCCCCGGGTAGTCGAAGTCCGCGAAGCCGGCCGGGCCGGTGAACAGGTTGGCCTTGGCCTCCTCCGTGGGCTCGACGTTGACCTGGGTGTACCGGTCCAGGCCGGTGCCGGCCGGGATCAGCTTGCCGATGATCACGTTCTCCTTCAGGCCCAGCAGCGGGTCCGACTTGCCCTCCATGGCCGCCTGGGTCAGCACCCGGGTGGTCTCCTGGAAGGACGCGGCGGACAGCCACGAGTCGGTGGCGAGCGAGGCCTTGGTGATGCCCATCAGCTCGTCACGGCCCGAGGCCGGCTGACGGCCCTCCGCCACGGCCTTGCGGTTCGCGGCGGTGAAGCGGGCGCGGTCGGTCAGCTCACCCGGCAGCAGGTCGGTGTCACCCGACTCGATGACGGTGATCCGGCGCAGCATCTGCCGGACGATGACCTCCACGTGCTTGTCGTGGATGCCCACGCCCTGGGACTGGTACACGTCCTGGACCTCCTGGACCAGGAACTTCTGGGCGGCCCGGGGACCGAGCACGCGCAGCACCTGCTTCGGGTCCACGGCACCGGCCACCAGCTGGGTGCCCACGGCCACGTGCTCGCCGTCGGCCACCAGCAGGCGCGCGCGGCGCAGCACCGGGTAGGCGATCTCCTCGGAGCCGTCGTCCGGGGTGAGCACCAGCCGCAGCTGCTTCTCGCTGTCCTCGATGGTCACGCGGCCGGCGACCTCGGAGATCGGCGCCACGCCCTTCGGGGTACGGGCCTCGAAGAGCTCCTGGATACGGGGCAGACCCTGGGTGATGTCGTCCGCGGAGGCCACACCACCGGTGTGGAAGGTCCGCATGGTGAGCTGGGTGCCCGGCTCACCGATGGACTGGGCCGCGATGATGCCGACGGCCTCGCCGATGTCCACCAGCTGACCGGTGGCCATGGAGCGGCCGTAGCACTTCGCGCACGTCCCGACGGCGGACTCGCAGGTGAGCACGGAGCGCACCTTGATCTCGGTGATGCCCGCGGCGATGAACGCGTCGATGGCGACGTCGCCGATGGCCTCGCCGGCGTGGCCCAGGACGGTGCCGTCCTCGGCCTCGACGTCGACCGCCAGGGTCCGGGCGAACGAGGAGTTCTCCACGGTCTCGTGGCGGACCAGCTCGCCGTCGGCGTTCGGCACGCCGATGACCTCGGTCAGGCCGCGCTCGGTGCCGCAGTCCTCCTCGCGGACGATGACGTCCTGGGAGACGTCCACCAGACGACGGGTCAGGTACCCCGAGTTGGCGGTCTTCAGCGCGGTGTCCGCGAGGCCCTTGCGGGCACCGTGGGTCGCGATGAAGTACTCCAGCACGGACAGGCCCTCACGGTAGGAGGACTTGATCGGGCGCGGGATGATCTCACCCTTCGGGTTGGCCACCAGGCCGCGGATGCCGGCGATCTGCCGGACCTGCAGCCAGTTACCACGGGCGCCGGAGGACACCATGCGGTTGATGGTGTTCAGCTTCGGCAGCCCCGCCTGCATGGCGGCGGCGACCTCGTCGGTGGCCTTATTCCACACGTCGATGAGCTCGGAACGACGCTCCTCGTCCGCGATGAGGCCCTTGTCGTACTGGGCCTGGACCTTGAGCGCCTGGTCCTCGTAGCCCTCCATGATGGAGGCCTTGTCGAACTCCGAGGTGATGTCGGAGATCGCCACGGTCACGCCGGACCAGGTGCCCCAGTAGAAGCCGGCGTCCTTGAGGTTGTCCAGGGTCGCGGCGGTCTGCACCATCGGGTAGCGCTCGGCGAGGTCGTTGACCAGGGCGCCGAGGCTGCCCTTGGTGGCCTGGGTCTCCAGCCACGGGTAGTCGACCGGGAGCAGCTCGTTGAACAGCACCTTGCCCAGCGTGGTGTCCAGGACGGCGCGCTGGCCCTCCTCCCAGCCCTCGGGGGCCGGGACCTGGGCCGACGGCACGAATCCGTCCACCGCGATCTTGACCGGGGCGTTCAGGTGCAGCGCGCCGGCGTCGAACGCCATGATGGCCTCGGCCACCGAGGAGTAGGCCTCCCCGGCCCCGGCCTCGTCCTCACGCACGGTGGTGAGGTGGTTGAGACCGATGATCATGTCCTGGGCCGGGACGGCCACGGCGCGGCCGTCGGAGGGCTTCAGGATGTTGTGGCTGGAGAGCATCAGCAGCCGCGCCTCGGCCTGGGCCTCGGGGCTCAGCGGCAGGTGCACGGCCATCTGGTCACCGTCGAAGTCGGCGTTGAACGCGCCGCAGACGAGCGGGTGCAGCTGCAGGGCCTTGCCCTCCACCAGCATCGGCTCGAAGGCCTGGATGCCGAGGCGGTGCAGGGTGGGTGCGCGGTTCAGCAGCACCGGGTGCTCGGTGATGACCTCTTCCAGCACGTCCCAGACCTGCGGGCGGAAGCGCTCCACCATCCGCTTGGCGGACTTGATGTTCTGGGCGTGGTTGAGGTCCACCAGCCGCTTCATGACGAAGGGCTTGAACAGCTCCAGCGCCATCTGCTTCGGCAGGCCGCACTGGTGCAGCTTCAGCTGCGGGCCGACCACGATCACGGAACGACCGGAGTAGTCCACGCGCTTGCCGAGCAGGTTCTGGCGGAA
>NZ_DAOMPX010000122.1:0-3743 GCF_035445025.1 Citricoccus sp.
AGGTCCACCAGCTCACCATCGGCCGCACCCTGACCGGCATCGGCGCCTTCACCCGAACGCAGGCCTGACCATGACCCACCAGCAGACCCAACCGCAGGCCGACATCGCGGTCTCGTCGGAGAGCCTCCCGGAGGCCTTCGAGACGATCCTGGCCGAGGTGAGCGGGGCCGTCGGGACCATCACCATCAACCGCCCGGACAAACGCAACGCGCTGTCCCGGACGGTGCTGGCCGAGATCGGCCGGGTCCTGGACGCCTGGGAGGAGGACGACGACGTCTCCGCGGTCATCTTCACCGGGGCCGGGGAGAAGGCGTTCATCGCGGGCGCGGACATCTCCCAGCTCGCGCACTACGACCTGCCGTACGGCCTGGCGGCCCACATGCAGCGGCTGTACGACCGGATCCAGGACTACCCCAAGCCGACCCTGGCCGCCCTGAACGGCGTCGCGATGGGCGGTGGACTGGAACTGGCGATGAGTTGCGACATCCGGATCGCCGCGGAGCACGCGAGGATGGGCCTGCCGGAGACCACGCTGGGCGTGCTGCCCGGCGCGGGCGGGACCCAGCGCCTGTCCCGGCTGGTGGGCACCGGCCGGGCGGTGGAGATGATCCTGACCAGCCGGATCCTCACCGCCGCCGAGGCCGAGCGCTACGGCCTGGTGACCACGGTCGTCCCGGCCGCCGAGCTGCTCCCGACGGCGGCAGCCACCGTGGGCACCATCCTCACCAAGGGCCCGCTGGCGATCCGGCTGGCCAAGATGGTCATCGGCCAGGGCGCGGAGACCGACCAGAGGACGGGCCTGCTGCTCGAGCGGCTGGCACAGACCCTGCTGTACACGACCGAGGACAAGGCCGAGGGCGCCACCGCCTTCCTCGACAAGCGCACCCCGGAGTTCCGGGGCCGATGACGCGCGCGACCGACACGACATGGACGACCTGAAGGGTGATGCAGCGATGACGACGAACCAGAACGCGGACCAGACCACGACCCCGGCCACGGACGCCGGGGTCCGGCAGATCCTGGTGATCGGGTCCGGGGCGATGGGCCGGCAGATCGGCATGGCGGCCGCCGTCGCCGGGTTCACCACCACCGTCCGGGACGTGGCCGCCGAGGCGGTGTCCGCCGCGGAGCAGGACATGCGCACCTGGCTGGACGGCCGGGTCGCCAAGGGCCGGATGGACCAGGAGACCGCTGACGCGGCCTGGGAGCGGATCACGTTCACCACCGACCTGGAACCGGCCATCACCACCGCCGACCTGGTCATCGAGGCCGCCACCGAGAAGCTCGACGTCAAGCGGTCGGTCTTCGCCGAACTGGACCGCCTGGCCCCGCCCCACGCCATCCTGGCCACGAACTCCTCGACCTACGGCTCCTCCGCGGTGGCCGATGCCACGGGCCGGCCCGAGAAGGTCTGCAACATGCACTTCTTCAACCCGGCCCTGGTCATGAAGGCCGTCGAGGTCGTCCGCCACGCCTCGACGTCCGACGAGACCGTCGCGACCGTCGAGGCCGTGGCCCGGGCCATGGGCAAGGTCCCGGTGCTGCTCACCAAGGAGGTGCCCGGTTTCGTGGCCAACCGGCTGATGGGCGCGGTCCGCAACGAGGCACTGGACCTGTACTCCCAGGGGGTCGCCTCGGTGGAGGACATCGACGAGGCCGCCAAGAACGCGCTGGGCCACCCGATGGGTCCCTTCGAGCTGATGGACCTGGTGGGCCTGGACGTCACCTACCTCATCCGCCAGGCCACCTACGAGCTCACCGGGGACGAGGCCGAGAAGCCGCACCCGCTGCTGGAGCAGAAGTACCGGGCCGGTGAGTTCGGCCGCAAGACCGGGAAGGGCTGGTACAGCTATGGACACTGAGGCGATGCCGCAGGCCACGGGCCCCCACTCCGTGGACTGGGCGCAGGACACCGCGGGATACCTGGACTCCCTGCGCTCCGGGCTCACCACGGCCCGGGACACGGACTACCTGCTGCTCGAGCAGGACCTGCCCGAGGACGCACGGCGGGCCCGGGCCTCCGTGCGGGCCTTCGTGGACCGGGACGTGCTCCCGGTCATCAACGGCTACTGGGAACGGGCCGAGTTCCCCTACGAACTGCTGGAACCGCTGGCCGCCACGGGCGTGGTCGGAGGGGCCATCACCGGGCACGGCGCGCCGGGGCTCTCGCGGCTGGCCGCCGGACTGGCCACGGTGGAGCTGTCCCGCGGGGACGGGTCGATGAACACGTTCCTGGGCGTCCAGGCCAACCTGTCCATGGGCACGATCAACATGCTCGGCTCCGAGGAGCAGAAACGGCGCTGGCTGCCGGACATGGCGGCCCTGCGCAGGATCGGGGCCTTCGCGCTGACCGAACCCCGGCACGGCTCGGATTCCGTGAACCTGGACACCACCGCCCGCCGCGAGGGCGACACCTGGGTCATCAACGGCGCCAAGCGGTGGATCGGCAACGGCTCCATGGCCCACCTGGTCATCATCTTCGCCCGCGACGAGGCCGACGGGCAGGTCAAGGCCTTCGTGATGGAACGCGAGGACCCCCGCGATCCGGAGGACCGCCCGGAGGGCTTCGACTACCAGGTCATCGAGGGAAAGGTCGGCAAGCGGGCGATCCTGCAGGCCAACCTGTCCTTCCGGGACCTGCGGATCCCCGAGCAGAACCGGCTGCCGGGGGCCCAGGGCTTCCGGGACGTGTCCCGGGTCCTGGCGACCACCCGCGGTGGTGCGTCCTGGGAGGCGCTGGGGCATGCCCTGGCCTGTTTCGAGGCGGCCGTGACCTACGCCGAGGTCCGCGAGCAGTTCGGCCGCCCGGTCGGGTCCAACCAGCTCGTGCAGAACACGCTGGCACAGATGCTCACCGAGCTCACGGCCATCCAGTTGCTGTGCTTCCGGATGGCCCACCTGCAGGAGACCGGCCAGTGGACCGGGTCGATGGCCTCGATCGCGAAGATGCACACCGCCAACAAGGCCCGCTGGATCGCCCAGCAGGCCCGGGACCTGCTGGCCGGCAACGGGCTGCTGCTCGACTTCCACGTGGCGCGGCACCTGACGGACATGGAGGTCGTGCACACCTACGAGGGCACCGAGTTCATCCAGTCGTTGCTGATCGGACGGAAGATCACCGGGCAGAACGCCCTGTGACCCCGGCCGTCCCGGTGACCGGGGCGACCACTACGCTGGGTCCATGCCCTCCGACGTCGTGAACCCCGCCTCCCGGAACCGCACCGGGGAGAAGACCCTGGTGATCCTCCGCCACGCCAAGTCCGACTGGCCCAAGGGCGTGCCGGACCACGAGCGGCCCCTGGGCGGGCGGGGCAACCGGGAGGCGCCGCTGGCCGGGAAGTGGCTGGTGGAGCACGGGATCTACCCGGACATGATCCTGTGCTCGGACGCCGTGCGCACCCGGCAGACCTGCACCTGGGTCTGCAGCGAGCTGGGCGAGAAGGCGCCGACCCCCTACCTGGACTCCCGCCTCTACGACACCGATGACACCGGCGCCCTCGCCGTGATCAACGAGACCGAGGAACAGGTGCGGACCCTGATGGTGGTCGGCCACCTGCCGTGGGTCCAGGACCTCGGGATGCGGCTGGCCTCGATCGACTCCGACGAGGAGGCGGTGGTCAGCATGGCCGAGCGCCTGCCCACGCTGGGCCTGCAGGTGTTCGCCGTGCCGGGGGAGTGGGCCACCCTGGACGGCCGCGACGCGCGGATGACGCACTTCGTCGTGCCGCGCCCCTGACGCGTCG
>NZ_DAOMPX010000123.1:0-3720 GCF_035445025.1 Citricoccus sp.
GGGCGGCCATCAGTCCGGCAGGTCCCGCCCCGATGACCACCACGTCGCGGTCGATGGTCGGGACGGTTCCTGAGGCGTCGTCAGTGCGTTCGGGGGTGGTGGTACTCATGGTCGGGCTCCCGTAAATGAATAACATTCGTTTTGTGACACAGTACACGTCCTGGTCGGGGGCGCAAGGGGTCGGTGAGCCTCGGTGGTGGAGGTACGTGGCGAGCCTGTGGGTGACCTGGGGCGACCGAGGCATCCCTTGACGAAAATGAATGTTGTTCGTATAAAAGTGAGACCTGCATCACAGGCGATGCGGATGGATGATCCGGACTGCCCAAGCCTTCCTGGGGCAGGGAGGTCCGCTCGTCCGCACACCCTCATGCCGCATGGCGGTCGCCTCGCGGCTTCGACCCGTCCTCAGGCGCGGTCCCGCTCGGTGTGCCGGGTACGCCCACTTTCCGCCCTGATCGACAGGAGCACCCATGACCTCCGTCACCGGACCACCGTCCCTACTCCCGGCACGAACCCCCGTCAGGATGACCAAGGTCCTGGGCGTGGTCGGGCTGACCGTCTTCGGCATCGCCTACATGGTGCCGTTGACGGTATTCTCGACCCTCGGCCCGGTCGCGGAGATCACCGGCAATGGCGTTCCGGGCGCTTACGTCGTGACCTTGGTCTGCATGCTCTTCACCGCCCTCAGCTACGGGAAGATGACGCGCCGGTACCCCGTGGCCGGCAGCGCCTACACCTACAGCCAGCAGGCCTTCGGGGGGCACGCGGGGTTCCTCACCGGATGGGCCCTAATGCTCGACTACCTGCTGCTGCCGATGATCAACTACCTGCTGATCGGCCTGTATATGGGGGCCTACCTCCCTGGCGTGCCCACCGCCGTATGGGTCCTCGCGGCGATCGCCCTGGTGACCGTGCTCAATGTCCTCGGCATCAAGTCGGTGAGCACCTTCAACGGGATCGTCGTGGTGGTCCAGGTGGTCTTCGCGGTGTCGTTCGTCCTGCTCAGCCTCGGGTCGTTGTCCGGTGGCAGCGTTCCCGATCCGTCCGTCGCCTTCAGCGGCATGAACGGGGTGGGCGCCCTGTTCACGGGCGCGGCCATCCTGTGCTTGTCCTTCCTCGGGTTCGACGCCGTCTCGACGCTGAGCGAGGAGGCGCGCCACCCCCAGCGCGACGTCCCCCGGGCCATCATGGCGGTCACGCTCATCGGCGGGCTGACGTTTATCGGGCTGTCCTTCGTGTCCTACCTCGTGGTGCCGGACTGGCAGTC
Source organism: Citricoccus sp. (assembly GCF_035445025.1). NCBI lineage: Bacteria > Bacillati > Actinomycetota > Actinomycetes > Micrococcales > Micrococcaceae > Citricoccus > Citricoccus sp. The sequence continues at coordinate 1,268 of NZ_DAOMPX010000123.1, forward strand.
CTTCCAGAACGTCGACACGGCCTCGGCGGAGGTCGTGCAGGCCGCCGGCGGGGCCTGGCTGTCGAACTTCTTCGCCGCCTGCCTGCTGGCCGGAGCCACTGGGTCGGCCCTGGCCTCGCAGGCATCCGTCTCGCGCATCCTTTACACCATGGGCCGTGACGGCGTGCTTCCGCGGCGGCTCTTCGGTGTCCTCACCCGCCGATTCAACTCTCCTGCCCGGGCGACCCTGGTCGTCTCGCTGGTCTCTCTCTCCGCCCTGGTACTGCCCCTCGAGATCGTCATCACCATCATCTCGTTCGGTGCCCTGGCCGCGTTCACGATGGTCAACCTCTCGGTGGTCAAGACCTACGCGATCGATGATGCGCGCCGACGAGGTCGGGACGCGGTCAGCTACATCGTCTTGCCCCTGATCGGTTTCGCCCTCACCCTGTGGCTCTGGACGTCCTTGCCCGGCAGCGCGTTGCTCGTCGGGGGCGTCTGGCTGCTCGTGGGCCTGGCCTACCTTGCCGTACTCACCAGGGGCTTCCGGCGCCAACCCCCTGTCCTGGACCTGAAGGAGGACCTGTGACACCGATCCACCCCGTGGCCTCATCACCCGGACCGGCCGCGACATCTCCTCAGGCCCAGCCCCCGGTGCGGCGACGCTTCGACCTCCTCGTGTTCGCTGACACGGTGCACACGATGGACCCGGGACAGCCGACCGCCAGCGCCATCGGTATCCGGCAGGGCACGATCACGTGGGTCGGGCAGGCTTCCGACGTCCAGGAAGCGGACGCCACCGAAATACTGCGGGCTGCCGGCGGGTGTGTGACGCCTGGGTTGGTCGATGCACACATCCATCCTGTACTGGGGCTGGAGGTGACCCGCGGGGCGGACCTGAATGCCGTGACCGCCGCCGAGCAACTGCACGCCGCCCTCGCGTCCCCGGAGTCCTCCTCGACCCCCGGGGCCGACTGGGTGCTGGGCTGGGGCCTGGACCCGAGCATGGTCACGGGCCGCAACCTCTGCGCCCGCGACCTGGACGAGGCGGTGCCCCACCGACCGGCCTTCGTGCGGCTCTTCGACGGCCATTCGGCGGTGGTCAACACGCGGGCCCTGGAGCTGGCCGGGCTGACGGGGCGGGAACGCTTCGCCTCCTCGGCCGTGGTCGAGGTGGACGCGGACGGATTACCCACCGGCTTCCTGAAGGAATGGGACGCCATGGCGCTCGTCCTGGCGCACGTCCCGGCCCCGGCCTTCGAGGACCGGCTGGACGCCCTGCTCGGCGTGCTGGCGATGATGGGCGATGCCGGCCTGACCGGCGGTCAGGTGCTGGACTGGAGCGACGGCATGCTCGACCTCGTCGCGGCGGCCGAGGAACGCGGCGAACTGCCCATCCGGCTGTGCTTCTCCCCATGGATCATGCCCGGTGACTCCGAGGACCGCTTGCGCTCGGTGATCGACCTCCAAGGCCGGTCCGGTCGTCGCTGGACGGTGGAGGGCGTCAAGCTGATGATCGACGGCACCATCGACAACGGCACGGCGTGGCTGGACCGGCCGGACGTCAACGGGGAGTCCACGGGACCCCTGTGGCTGGACGCCAGGTCCTTCACCGAGACGCTCCACCGCCTGGACGCGCAAGGGATCCGGACGACCACCCATGCCATCGGGGACGGGGCGGTGCGCTACGTCCTCGACGCGATCGCCAGCGCACCGGGCGGCGCCGGCGGTCCGGACGGGACGCCCCGTCACCGGATCGAGCACATCGAGACCATCCCCGACGACTTGGTCGGGCGCTTCGCGGAACTGGACGTGGCCGCCAGCATGCAACCCACGCACTGCAGCCTGTACTGCTCCGGTGACGGCACGGACAATTGGTCGCGACGGCTGGGCGACGAACGCACCGGGAACGCGTGGCGGTTGGGCAGTCTCCGGCGCGCGGGTGTCACCGTCGCGGTCGGTTCGGACTGGCCCATCGCCCCCTGCGATCCCCTGCGGATCATTGCCGACGGCCAGCTGCGCCGGGAGGCGGGGAAACCATCGCAGCCACCCGTGGTGCCCGAGGAGGCGCTGACCGCCTTCCAACTCCTGGAGGGCTTCACCACCCATCGCGCGCGATCCTGGGGGCGTGCGGATGGAGGACGAATTGCCGTCGGGCAACCGGCCGACTTATCCGTCTTCTCCGGTGATCCCCTGACGACCGCCCCGGACGACCTGCCCGGCCTGGCCGTGGTCGCCACCGTCGTCGACGGCACGGTCCGGCGACCGGGCCGGGGATGAGGAGCGTTCTCGGTGGCCGGCGCCGGGTGCAGGGGCGACGCCAAGGGTTCAGGGAGGCTCCTCGTAGACTGACCGGGGTGCCCTTCCGGGCGCCCGGACCGTGGACAGCTGGGATGGAGGATGTGACATGGCCGGATCCCGGCGACAGGCGGGCCGGCCGGTGACACCGGTGCTGAGCCGGGAGCGGATCGCCC
>NZ_DAOMPX010000124.1:0-3528 GCF_035445025.1 Citricoccus sp.
CGGGACTCCCGCCTGATGATCCGGGCCCTGACGGCCCTGGGTGCCGTGGTGGAGCACACCGGCCCCGGTACCGTGCGCGTCACCCCCCTTCCCGACGGCGGCGCGGGCCCCGGTGACGGGTCCCCGGCCGGGCGCACGGTGGACTGCGGCCTGGCCGGCACCGTGATGCGCTTCGTGCCCCCGATCGCCGCCCTCGTGGCCGGTCCCACCCGCTTCACCGGTGACGAGGCCGCCCTGGCCCGCCCGATGCGTCCGGTCCTGGCCGCCCTGGCCGCGCTCGGGATCACCGTGGACGGCCCCGGCACGGAGCGCGGGACCCTGCCGTTCACCGTGCACGGCACCGGCGGCGTCGAGGGCGGCCGGATCGAGGTCGACGCCTCGGGGTCCAGCCAGTTCGTCTCCGCCCTGCTGCTGGCCGCCCCCCGGTTCCGCCGGGGACTGCACCTGGTGCACACCGGGGACGCGGTGCCGAGCCCGGAGCACGTGGCGATGACCGTGAGCGTGCTGCGCCGCTGCGGGGTGGAGGTGGACGACTCCGTCCCGGGCCAGTGGCGGGTCTCCCCCGGCCCGGTGCGCGCCCTGGACCTGGCGGTGGAACCGGACCTGTCCAACGCGGGGCCGTTCCTGGCCGCGGCCGTGGTGACGGGCGGCCAGGTCCGCGTGCCGGACTGGCCCGCCGGGACCACGCAGATCGGCGACCGCTGGCGGACCATCCTGCCCGCGTTCGGTGCCACCGTGGACTTCTCCCCGGACCCGGAGGGGCACACCGGCACCCTGACGGTGACCGGTGCCCTGACGGAGACCGGCCACCCGCGGATCACCGCCCCCGGGGACCTTCCGGACACCGGCGAGCTGGCGCCCACGGTCGCGGCCCTGTGCCTGCTGGCGGAGGGCCCCGGACGCCTGTCCCGGATCGGACAGCTGCGCGGCCACGAGACCGACCGCCTGACGGCACTGGCCGCCGAGACGCGGCGGATGGGCGGTCAGGTCGAGGAGGGCCCCGACTACCTCGCCTTCCGGGGGACGGGCGGCTCTCCTGACGCCGAGGGCACGGGGACCACCGGAGAGTCCTCCGCCCTGCACGGGGCGACCCTGGAGACCTACCACGACCACCGGATGGCCACCTTCGCCGCCGTCGTGGGACTGGCGGTGCCCGGCGTGCTGGTGCGGGACGTGGGCACCACCGCCAAGACCATGCCCGACTTCCCCGAGCTGTGGACCCGGTTGGTGACCGGGGACGGCGACCGCGCATGAGCCGGCCCGGGCGCGGTTTCGACCCGAAGCGCTGGGACGAGTCCGACGTGCGCTCGCGCCCCAGCAAGAGGGGTTCGCGCCCGCGCACCAAGGAACGGCCCGCCCATGAGGATGCCGTCACCGGCCGCGTGGTCACGGTGGACCGCGGCCGGTACACGGTGTACCTGCCGGGCCGGGAGGGGTTCCACACCGTCACCGCCATGCGCGCCCGTGAGCTGCGCCGAAACCCGGTGGTCACCGGCGACCTCGTGGGGCTCGTCGGGGACCTCTCGGGCCTGGAGGGGAGCCTGGCCCGGATCGTGCGGATCGAGGAGCGCAGCACCGTGCTGCGGCGTTCCGCCGACGACTCCGACGCCTACGAGCGCGTGGTGGTGGCCAACGTCGACCTGCTGGTCATCATGGTGGCCGCGGCCAATCCCGAGCCCCGCACCGGGTTCATCGACCGTGCCCTGGTGGCCGCCTATGACGCGGGGATCGAGCCGCTGCTGTGCATCACCAAGACGGACCTGCGCGACCCTGCCGGGCTGCTGGCCCACTACCGGCACCTCGGTCTGGAGGTGCTCACCTCCGGTGCCGCGGGCAGCGGGTCCGGTGACGGCGATGCCCGCCTGGACCCGGCCCTGCTGCGCTCCCTGCGGTCCCGGCTGGAAGGCCACATCTCCGTGCTGGTGGGCCCGTCCGGCGTCGGGAAGTCCACGTTGCTCAACGCCCTGACCGGCACCCGGCGGGCCACCGGCCACGTCAACGCGGTCACCGGCCGCGGGCGGCACACCTCCTCCTCCGCCCTGGCGATCCCGTTGCCGGCCGAGGGCTCCGCCGATGACGCGCCGTCCGTGGACCCCGGCGGGGAGCATGAGTCCTGGGTGGTGGACACCCCCGGCATCCGCTCGTTCGGCCTGGGCCTGGTGGACCGCGATCGCGTGGTGGAGGCCTTCGAGGACCTGGCGCCGGCCCTCGCGGACTGCCCGCGGGGCTGCACGCACGCCGCCGGGGAACCCGGGTGCGCGCTCGACGCGTGGGTGGCGGGCGGCAACGCCGGCACGTCCGGCGCCGAGCGGCTGGCCTCACTGCGCCGCTTGCTGGACGGGCGCTCCGACGATGAGTGGTGAGCCGCCGGCCACCGGCCGTGCCGATGGCGCTGAGCCCTGCGGCCTCGCGGTAGCGTGGCCTGCATGAGCGATGCGCCCAAGAACTACACGGACGACCTCCGGCTGGCCCACATCATGGCCGACTCGGTGGACTCCCAGACGATGTCCCGCTTCAGGGCGCAGGACCTGAGGATCGACACGAAGCCGGACCTCACCCCCGTCACGGACGCGGACCGCGCGGCCGAGGAGCTGATCCGCGGGAACCTCTCCCGGGCCCGCCCGCGGGACGCGGTCCTCGGGGAGGAGTTCGGAGAGACCGGCCACGGCCCGCGGCGCTGGGTGATCGACCCCATCGACGGGACCAAGAACTTCGTGCGCGGGGTGCCCGTGTGGGCGACCCTGATCGCGTTGATCGACGACGGCGAGCCCGTGGTGGGCGTGGTCTCGGCCCCGGCCCTCAACAGGCGCTGGTGGGCCGCGAAGGGCACCGGCGCGTTCATGGGCAAGTCACTGGCCTCGGCCACGCGGATCCACGCCTCGAACGTGTCCCGGATCGAGGATGCCTCCCTGTCCTACTCGTCCCTCGAGGGCTGGCGCGAGCGGGGCAACATCCGGGACTTCCTGGAACTGACCTCCACCGTGTGGCGCACCCGCGCCTACGGTGACTTCTGGTCCTACATGATGGTCGCCGAGGGCGCCGTGGACATCGCCTGCGAGCCCGAGCTCGAGCTGTACGACATGGCCGCCCTGGTGCCGATCGTCACCGAGGCGGGGGGCCGCTTCACCTCGCTCGAGGGCGAGGACGGCCCGTTCGGGGGCAATGCGCTGGCCACCAACGGCCTGCTCCACCCCGATGCCCTCGAGGCCCTCAACCCGGACCTGATCGGCCAGACGCAGGCCTGATGAGCGGCCGGGATCCCGGTGTGGGCCGGGACCAGGCCCCGCCGCGCGAGTCGCTCACCGCGGCGATGGTCCTGGCGGTGGCCGCGGGCGGGATGGCCGGGACGCTGGCGCGGTGGCTGCTGGTCGAGGTCGTCCCCTCCCCCGCGGACTCCCCCGTCCCCGGCTGGCTCATGCTCTCGGTCGTCAACCTGCTCGGCGCCTTCCTGCTGGGATTGCTCACCGCACGGGCCTCCCGGCGGCCGCTGCCGCGCTGGCTGCGGGCCGGTCTCGGGGTGGGCGTCCT
>NZ_DAOMPX010000125.1:0-3524 GCF_035445025.1 Citricoccus sp.
CCGGCGTGCAGCACGGGCAGCGGACGCAGCGCCTTGGAGGCCATCTGCCAGCCGTCGGCCATGATGGACAGCTCCCCGCGGCGGGAGGCGATCACCTCGCCCTGGACGGCGATGTGGTCGCCCAGGTCCACGAGGTGCTTCCAGTCCGCGAGGGACTCCTCGCCCACGTTGGCCAGCGAGACCATGACCTGCAGCCGGGTGCCGGCGCCGTCGTCGCCACCCTCCTGCAGCGTGGCGAAGCAGAGCTTGCCGGTGTTGCGCAGGAACACCACGCGCCCGGCCACGCCGACCCGCTGGCCGGTCTCGGCCCCCGGCTCCAGGTCCGGGAAGTCGGCCCGGACGCGTGCCAGGGAGTGCGTGCGGTCCACGGCGACCGGGTAGGCCTCGCGCCCGGAGGCCAGGATCTCGTCGCGCTTGTCCTGGCGGACCTGCCGCTGGTCACTGGTCGTGGGGTCGCTGGGCTGTCCGTCCACCGTTGCCGGCTGGACCGGGGAGTTCTGGGTCGTCACGGTCAACCAGTCTACGGCTCACCAGATGGTGACGCGCTCGGCCGGATCCAGCCACATGCCGTCACCCGGCCGGGTCCCGTAGGCCTCGTGGAAGGCGTCGAGGTTCCTCACCACCTGGTTGCAGCGGAACTCGTTGGGCGAGTGCGGGTCGGAGGTGATCCGCGTGATCGTGGTCTCCGGGCGGGACAACTGGCGCCAGCACTCCGCCCAGGACGCGAAGAACGCGCGGTCCTGCTCCACCTGGGCCTCATCGGCCGCGGAGGCCTCCACCGGCCCTCCGGCCTCGGGGTGGGCCCCGACCGGGCGGCCGGTCGCCTCGGACCGGGCGGCCGTCCCCTCGGCTCCGGCCGCCCGGGCCGGGCCGGCGGTGTCACCGGTGCGGTCGGCGTCGGCGTTCTCCTCGCGCCAGATCTCCAGCGCCTTGTAGGCGATGCCCAGCCCGCCCAGGTCACCGATGTTCTCGCCCAGGGTGAGCCGGCCGTTGACGCAGTGCTCCGGCGCCTCGCTGGGGCGCAGCACCTCGAACTGTTCCACGAGCCTGGCGGTGCGCTCCTCGAAGGCGGCGCGGTCGGCGTCGGTCCACCAGTTCCGCAGGGTGCCGTCCCCGGTGTACTGGGAACCCTGGTCGTCGAAGCCGTGGCCGATCTCGTGTCCGATGACGGCGCCGATGGCCCCGAAGTTCTCGGCCGGGTCCCGGCCGGGGTCGAAGAACGGCGGCTGCAGGATGGCCGCGGGGAAGACGATCGCGTTCTCCAGCGGGGAGTAGTAGGCGTTGACCGTCTGCGGGGTCATGTGCCATTCCTCGGGATCCGGGCCGGTCTCGATCTTGGTCAGGTCCCGTTCGAACTCGAACGCGGAGGCCGCACGCACGTTGGCCACCAGGTCGTCGGGATCCACCTCGAGGGAGGAGTAGTCGATCCACTTCACCGGGTAGCCGACCATGGGCTTGAACATGGACAGCTTCTCCAGCGCCCGCTGCCGGGTCTCCTCCCCCATCCACTCGAGCGTGGAGATGGACCGGCGGTAGGCCTCCAGCAGGGTGGACACGAGCTGGTCCATGGTCGCCTTGTGGCCCTCGGGGAAGTGCCGGGCCACGTACAGCCGGCCCACGTCCTCGCCCACGGCCCCGTTGACGAAGGCCACCCCGCGCTTCCAGCGGGGCTTGACCTCCTCGGTGCCCGCGAGCTTGCGGCCGTAGAAGGCGAAGTGCTCGTTGACGAAGGCCTCGGTCAGGTAGGGGGCGGCCGAGCGCAGCACCTGCAGCTGCAGCCACAGCTTCCAGTCCTCCAGGTCCTCGGCGAGCAGCAGCTGCTGCATGGCGGCCAGGAAGTCCGGCTGCCAGGCCACCACCTCGGCGCTGCGGGAGTCCTGCGCCCCGATGCCCTCCAGCCAGCGCTCGGCCAGCGGGAAGGACTCCAGCAGGGTCGCGCGGTCCAGCAGGTTGTAGCGGGCCACCGCATCCCGGCACTTCACCACGTCCCAGTGGGCGGCGGCGATCTTCACCTCCAGGTCCACCACGCGGTCCGCGTACGCCCGGGTCTCCGGGGTGTCACCGCCGATGCCGGCCAGCTGGAAGAGGTTGCCCACGTGCTGCCGGTAGTCACCCAGCAGCTCCGCGAACTTCTCCTCCCGGTAGTAGGACTCGTCCGGCAGGCCCAGTCCGTCCTGGAGCAGGTGCAGCAGCATGCGCTCCGGGTTCCCGGCGTCGTTGAGGGCACCGGTCTGGATCAGGCCGCTGACCCCGGTGCGCTGCAGACGGCCGGAGAGCTCGAGGAACTCCTCGACGTCCTCCACGGCCTCGATCTCGGCCAGGTCGGCCACGATCGGCTCCAGTCCCCGGTCCTCCACGCTGGACTCGTCCATGAAGGAGGCGTAGAGCGCGCCGATGCGCCGGCGGGCGCCCTCGTCGTCGGCGCCGGCGGTGAACGGACCGGACTCCCTGCCGGCCCCGGGGCCGGACCAGAAGTGGGCGGCGGCGTCCTCGGCCAGTCGGCGGACCGCGGCCTCGGAGGCGTCGCGCAGCTCCATGAAGGCACCGTAGGTCCCCTGGTCCGCGGGGATGGTCGTGGACTCCATCCAGGCGCCGTTGACGTGCCGGTAGAGGTCCTCGCGGGCGGTCGGCTGGCTGGTGGCGGTCACGGTCTGGCTCACGCGGGCTCCTGGGGCAGTCGGGGGTCGACGGCGGCGCCGGGGAGCGGGTGCCCAGCGGCGCCGGGGTACCGGTCCGGTGGGCACCGGACCGCAGCTTGCGTCCGATCCTATCCGGGGCGGCGCCCGAGCGCCGCCCGGTCCGGGATCGGGGCGGAGGCCGCCCACCGTGCGCTCAGGACGAGGCGGGCAGCACCATGTTGTCGATGAGCCGGACCGGGTCGAACTCCGCGGCCACCAGCGCGAGGGCCTCGCGCTCCAGCGGGCGTCCCCACTCCTCCGGGGTCAGCGGCTCGAGGGTGGCATGGTCCACCACCTCGAGGTAGTCGAGCCCGGCCAGCGGTTCGGCCTCGATCATCGCCCGGGCCGCGCCGACGTCGAGCGGCCGGCCCTCCTCCGCGGCCCGCCGGAGGGTCCCCAGCGAGCGGTGGAGCACGAGGGCCGCCTCGAGCGCCTCCGGGGACAGTCGCGTGTTGCGGCTGGACAGCGCCAGCCCCTCCGGGGAGCGCACGAGCGGCACGGCCCGGATCTCCAGGTCGAAGTCCAGGTCGGCGCGCATGCGGCGCAGCACGGCCAGTTGTTGGGCGTCCTTCTGCCCGAAGTAGCTGAGCAGCCGCGCCGGGGCCGGGGGAAGGGCGGTGTGCCAGAGCTTGGCGACGACGGTGCAGACACCGTCGAAGTGACCGGGCCGGCTGGCTCCCTCCAGGACCTCGCCCATGCGCCCGGCCGAGACCGTGACGATCGGGGCGTCCGGGTACCCGGGATACATCTCCGCCAGGTCCGGGGCGAACACCAGCTCGCACCCCTCCGCGCCGAGGATCTCCCGGTCCGCCTCGAGCGTGCGGGGGTAGTTCTCCAGGTCGGCGG
>NZ_DAOMPX010000126.1:0-3466 GCF_035445025.1 Citricoccus sp.
GACCTGCACAAAGAACAGTGCCCCTCTCGGGGCATCCCGTAGGACCCGTCCGGTGAACCATCCCGATGACGGGGCGGCATCCGAAGCACGCCCGAACAGGCCGTCCTGACGCGCCGAGCCATGTCCATTGCAGTGACTCCAACCACGCGATCCCCGCCGCCCTACCTTCCTCAAAAGAACGTTCGACTCCCGAGGACGGTTCTGGGTCCCGGCAAACGGTGCTTGTCGAGACCGTTCGCGCGAAGTCAGGGCGATGGGGGTGAACTACGAAGACGAGCGGTCAGGCCTGGCGGGTGTTGATAGGCGGCGCAGGCGATCTGCTCAGGCTTGTCCATTGGCGACCCGGTCGTAGTCCTGGACGTCATGGGGCGGCCCCAGAAGATTCGTGTCTTCTGGGGCCGTCCCGTCCGGTGAGGCAGTGCTCTTCGGTTGCCTGACAGGGATGGTGGTTCAGCGGCTGACGGCGCCGTGGGCCTCGGGGTGGTGGACCGGTGCGCCGAGCTGGTCCAGGGGGGTGCGGTAGGTTTCCTTGGCCCACAGGGCGCCGATGGTGGCGATGATCGAGGAGCCGGCCACGATCCAGGCCGCGGGCCCCCAGTTGGCCGGGTCGCCGCCGACCAACGCGGTGCCGAGGGTGGGGGTGAAACCGGCGCAGAGGATGCCGATCTGCAGGCCGATGGCCATGCCGGAGTAGCGCACCCGGACGTTGAACAGTTCGGGGAACCAGCCCGGGTAGATGGAGTTCGACGCCGCGTAGGTGCCGGCGGTGATCAGGGTGCTGGCCAGGAAGATCATGGCGATGTTCCCCGTGGAGAGCACGTTGAAGTAGACGAAGATCAGCACGGCCGACCCTGCGACCCCTCCGATGAACATCGGCTTGCGCCCGACGCGGTCCGAGATCGCCGCGAACAGGGGCTGGGTGAAGATCGCCAGGGCGTTGCCCAGGATGCTCACCCACAGCATGGTCGCGGCAGGGATACCCACCACCTGGGTGGCGTAGGCCAGACCGAAGGCCTGCATGAAGGTGTTCGTCACGACCTGGAAGGACATCAGCGTGACCTGGAAGAACTGGGCCGGGTGAGTCCGGAACATCTCGGCGAAGGGCAGCTTCACCAGGTCCTTGTGCTCGGCCTTCTGCTCGAAGACCTCGGGCTCCTCCAGCGACCGGCGGACCAGGTAGGCCACGACCAGCACGACGAGCGAGAGCCAGAACGGGATGCGCCAGCCCCACGCCAGCCGTGCCTCCTCGGACATCGCCGCCACCGGCAGGAAGGCCAGGGAGGCCAGCACGATGCCGGCGGAGATCCCACTCATCGCGAAGCTGGGGAAGAACGCCCGGCGCCCGACCGGAGACTCCTCCATGGTCAGCGCCGCAGCCCCGGCGGTCTCACCACCGGCAGAGAGGCCCTGCAGGACCCGCATCGACACCAGCAGGATCGGCGCCCAGTACCCGGCCGTCTCGAAGTCGGGGAGCACACCGATCAGGAACGTCGCCGCCCCCATCAGGACCAGGGTCATCACCAGGGTGTTCTTGCGCCCGATCTTGTCCCCGAGGTGGCCGAAGACGAAGGCGCCCAACGGGCGGAAGACGTACCCGACCCCGAAGATCGCGAAAGACTGGATCAGGGCCACGGTCGGGTCCCCAGCCGGAAAGAAGATCTGGCTGAAGATCAGGGACGCGGCAGTGGCGTAGATGAAGAAGTCGTAGTACTCCAGCGCCCCGCCCAGGAAGGCGGCCAGGGAGGCCTTGCGGGCACGCTTGAGTTGACGCTGTTCCGCAAACGAATCAATGGCGGGTGCGGACGAGGTGCCCGCGGGTGAATGGGTGGACATCAGGGTGACTCCTGCTGATCAGAATCGGTGGGGTGGGTCCGCCCGTGGGTGTGCCCTCGGGACCGGTGGGAGTGGCAAGGACGTGAGCTCCGATGAGGACAGCCACACCCTGTAGTTCATTTCATATATTGGCAACTGTTGCTGCATTCTGGTTTACGAGTATGCTGTGAGTCACAACACGTGTCAAGGAGGAAGCTATGGCCGCCGCGAAATCCGGTACCGCGACCAAGGTGCTGGATCTGCTGACCCTGCTGGGGGACTATCCGGACGGGGCCACCGCCGGCGAGATCGCCGAGGCTACGGGTCACCCGTTCAGCACCGCCTACCGGTTGGTGAACACGTTGGTGGAGGCGGACTTCGTCACCTACGACCCCTTGGACAAGCGTTACCGCTTGGGGGTGCGCCTGTACCAGCTGGGCCAGAAGGTCGCCCACCAGCGCGGGTTCGATGGGGCGGCCGAACCCATCCTGCGCCAGCTCACCCAGGACACCGGAGAGAGCTCGGTGCTGCACGTCCTGGACGGCGACCGCAGCCTGACCGCCATCAAGGTGGACGGACCCCAGTTCCGCACGACCACCGACCCGGGAGACCGGGCACCGCTGCACACCATCGCCTCGGGCAAGGTCCTGCTCGCCTTCGCCGACCCCGCCACCAGGGACCACCTGCTCGAGACCATTGATCTCACCCCGCGCACCGAGCACTCGGTCACCGACCGCGAGGAATTGCGCCGCCAGATCGAACAGGTCCGCCAGCAGGGCTGGGCCGGGCAGTCCGAGGAGAACGATGTGGGCATGGCCGGCATCGCCGTGCCCGTGCTCTCCCCCGCCCACCGGCTGATCGGCGCGGTCACCCTGGCCGCCCCGATCTTCCGCACCACCCTGGACGGCTTGAAGGAACACCTGTCCGCCCTGTGCCAGGCTGCGGACCGGCTGGCCGCGGAACTGCCCGCCCGCCCCTGAGCGACCCGTGGCCTTTTAGCCACGTTTCACCGACAGCCGCCTGCACCGCCCCCTCCGAGGAGTTCCATGAGCACCACGTCCGAGTCCTACCTGGTGGGTTTGATCGGGTCCGGCATCACCGCCAGCACCTCCCCCGCCCTGCACGAGGCTGAGGCCCGCCACCACGGCCTGCACTACCTCTACCGTCCCATCGACCTGGACCTCATCGGCCGCCCGGCCCAGGACGTCGGCGAGTTGCTGGCCGCCGGCCGCGACCTGGGCTTCAACGCCTTCAACATCACCCACCCCTGCAAGCAACTCGTCCTGCCCCACCTCGACGAAGTCTCCCCCGAGGCCGCCGCCCTGAAGGCGGTCAACACCGTGCTCATCCGCGACGGGCGGTTCATCGGCCACAACACCGACCAGTCCGGTTTTGCCGCCGGACTGGCCACCGAACTGTCCGACGCCCCCAAGGACACGGTGGTCCAGCTCGGCACCGGCGGGGCCGGCTCCGCGGTGGCCGCCGCGCTGTTGGGCGAGGGCGTGCAGCACCTGTACCTGATCGACGTCGCCCCCGCCCGCGCCACCGAACTCGCCCACGCCATGAGTGCCATGTTCCCCGGCCAGACCGTGGACGCCGCCACCACCGCGGACCTGCCCGGACTGGTCCGGGCCGCCGACGGCATCGTCAACGC
>NZ_DAOMPX010000127.1:0-3356 GCF_035445025.1 Citricoccus sp.
CGTCGTGCGCCACGAGGTGCCCTACGCCCAGGCCGCGCTGCCCGCCTACCGCCTGGCGGCGGACGGTCCGGGCACCGGGGCCACGGTGCTGCTGCACGGCGGATTCGACTCGGTGATCGAGGAGTTCCAGCCCGTCTGGCAGCGTGTGGCCGCCGCGGGGTTCGACGTCGTCGCGTTCGAGGGCCCGGGACAGGGCGGGGCGCGGGCGCTGCACGGACTGACCTCCGAGCACGACTGGGAGAAGCCGGTCGGCGCGGTGCTGGACCACTTCGGCCTGACGGAGGCCGCCCTGGTGGGGATCTCGATGGGCGGGTACTGGGCGCTGCGCGCCGCCGGGCTGGAACCGCGCCTCCGGCAGGTGGTGGCGTGGCCGCCGGTCTACGACTGGCTCTACCGGCTGCCCGCCGTGGCGCGTGGACCCGTCCGGGGGATGCTGGACCATCGGGACTTCATGCGCTGGAGCGTGCGTATCCGGGCCCGGTTGTTCCCGACGCTGCGCATGGTGGTCGAGCAGGTGCTGTACATGGTCGACAGCGACGACCCGGCCGACGTCGTGGACTGGTTCCTGGGCATGAACGCCCGGCACCTGGGCAGCGAACGGGTGCGCCAGGACGTGCTGCTGATGTGCGGGGAGCACGACGCGTTCCAGCCGCCGGTCCTGGCCCAGGCCCAGGCCCGGGCGCTGACGGCCGCCCGCAGCCTGACCGTGCGCGCGTTCACCGCGGCCGAGCACGCCGACCAGCACTGCCAGATGGGGAACCTGGACCTGGCCTGCCGGGTGCTGACCACCTGGCTGCGGGACCCCGCGGGGCTGGCAGGATGAGGCCATGGACCAGGCGACGGACGACATGACGGGCGCCGGCGCGGGGCACCGGGCCCGCGGCTCCCTCCCCGAGGTGGCCCCGGCGTCATGGTGGAGCCGCCTGTGGAAACCGTTCTGGGCCGTGCCGGCGGCCTGCGTCCTGGTGTTCCTGGTCCTCGGCATCGTCCTGCCCCAGGTGGAGGACTCCTGGGGCACCACCGACCTGCAATACGTCTTCCAGGGCGGCCCGGACGGCGCCCGGGGACTGCTGGGCACGATCGCCACGGCCATGATCTCGGTGACCGGACTGGTCTTCTCCATCACCATGGTGGTCCTGCAGCTGGCCTCCAGCCAGTTCACCCCGCGGGTCCTCGGAGGATTCCTGCAGAACCGGGTGGTGCAGTCCACGCTGGGCATCTTCATCTCCACCTTCGTGTTCGCCCTGACCGTGACCCGGTCCGTGCGCGGTGACAACTCCACCGAGCAGTTCGTCCCCCAGGTCTCCGTGACCCTGGCCTTCCTGCTGGTCCTCGTCTCCATGGGGTTCTTCCTGGCCTTCATCCACCACATCACCACCTCGATCCAGGTCTCCCACGTCATCTCGCGGATCGGTGACCAGACGGTGGCGCTCGCCGACCGGATGTTCCCGGAGTCCGCGGATGCCGAGGCCCCGGCGTTCGGTCCCACCTGGTCCCCCGCCCCGGGCACGCCGCATCTCCGGCTCGAGGCACCGCGGCACGGCGTGATCACGCACGTGGACTATGCGGGGCTGGTCCGCTGGGCGCGGGAGCGGGACGTGGTGGTCACGCTGGACCGGCCGGTGGGCCAGTTCCTGGCGGAGGGACAGCACGTGCTGCGGATCTGGGGCGCCGCCGTCGGGGTGGAGGAGGGCCGCGAGCCGGGTGACCCCTACCGGCACATCGGGCTGGGCCCGCAGCGGGAGATGCGCCAGGACGTCGCCTTCGGCATCCGCCAGCTCGTGGACATCGGCAACCGCGCGCTGTCCCCGGGGGTGAACGACCCGACGACGGCCGTGCAGTGCCTGGACGAGCTCCACCGGATCCTGCGCGTGCTGGTCCGGCGCGCCTCGCCCAGCCCCTACATCGCCGACGACGCCGGCCGGGTCCGTGTGGTGCACCATCCCCAGGCCATCACGGAACTGGTGGAGCTGGCCCTGCTGGAGATCGCGCACAGCGGTGACGCCCTGCAGGTGCCCCATCGGTTGCGCACCCTGCTGGAGGACCTCGTGGAGGTCAGCGCGGAACGCTACCGCCCCGCGGTCCGGCAGCTGCTGGAGGGGCTCCCCGCCTGACCTGGAACGTGTGGTCCCGGTCGGGGCGATCGCCTCGGCGATTCCGGGGGTCGTGCTGTGTGTCGTGGCCAGGCGCCGTTCAGCGGCGCCGGTGGTCGTCCGCGTAGGCCGCGAAGATGGTCTCGGCGTCGGCGCCGGACACGAAGTCCTCCGCCAGCACGGCCCCCAGCCGGTCCAGGGCCGCGGAGAACCTGGTGGCGCCGGCCTGCAGTTCCGGGACCTGGGAGTGCTGGGCGCTGTCCCGCAGGGCCAGGGCGTAGGGCAGCTGCCGGGCCAGGGACAGTTCCGTGTCCTCCTCGACGAAGTAGTAGCTCTCCGTGTGCTGGGCGAAGTCGATGCCCGCCTGCTCGATCCGCCCGGACATCTCGTCCAGGACCCGGGCCGCCGTCTCCGGGCCCACCCGATGGAGCGCCTCGGCGTAACCGGCGTCCTCCATCCCCGCCAGTGCCAGGGCGAGCGCCCTGCGGCGTGACAGGGGCGGATACACCTGCGTGAACCACGTCAGTCCGGCCGTCAGCAGGGCGAACCCGGTCAATGCCTGGACCGGGGCCGCCATCCGGATCCAGGGGCTGGTGGCGACGACGTCACCGAAGCCCACGGTGGACAGCGTGGTCAGGGAGACGTAGAGCGCCTCGGCCGGGTTCGGGTGGTCGGCCGGGTCCACTCCGGAGTAACTGAACCCCTCGGGCAGGTGCGGAAGGTAGACCAGCGCCCAGCCCACCGCCTGCAGCAGGACCCACATCAGGATCACGGCGACCATGCCCGCGGGGCCGGCCGCGGAGCCGAACCGGTGACCGGTCAGCCTGGAGGCCTTCCACAGGCCGGAGAGCACCCCACGGCTGAGGCCTCCCTGGCCCTTCGGGTGCAGCAGGCTGTGGAACATGTCCCGCAATCCCACCAGGATCACCAGGATGCCCGCGATGCTCAGCACGATGTCCACGGCAGGTCTCCGTTCCTGGTCGACACTCGCAGGGTCTGGGATCGCGACCGGTTCACCGCCCGGTCGGTCCCCGCTGTACCGAGCGTACCGGCGCCGGCGACGGTCCACAGGAGCCGATCCGGTGGCGGGGCCGCACCATCCGTGCACCTCAGCCGGGATGGCATCCCCTTCCCGGCCAGCAGCGCGGGCAACGGGGTGTGTGTCAAGGATGTACGCGGGGGATCTCCGCGCGCCGGGATTGCTAGGGTGGAACGCATGTCCACCGCACTGACCCTTGCCCTCCTTGCGGTCGGACTCATCCT
>NZ_DAOMPX010000128.1:0-3350 GCF_035445025.1 Citricoccus sp.
TAGCGCTGGATGACCGGCCAGGCGCCCTCGGAGTCGTTGGAGACGATGGTGACGGTGGTCCGGGTGGTCGGGTCGAAGCGGGTGCGCACCGAGATGCCGGGGTCGTATCCCTCCAGGATCCAACCGGGGCCGTCCTCGTCGAGCCAGAAGCCCATCCCGCAGCGCAGACCCTCGTACTCGTCGTGGTGCCGGGGGCGGGTCAACTCCGCCAGCGCCCCACGGGAGACGATCCTGCCGTCCGCCAGGGCGCGCCAGAACCTGCTGAGGTCCTCGACCGTGGTGACGGCACCGCCGTCGCCGTTGCCGCGCACCGGCAGGTGCAGCACGTTGGTGCGCACCGAGTCGCACCGCAGGTACCCGGTGGCGGTACCGGCGGCGGGCTCGTCCAGCCGGGGGTAGCCGGTATTGCCCATGCCCGCGGGGGCGAGCACCCGCTCGGTGACCAGCTCGTGGAAGCTCCGGCCGCAGGCGCGCTCGGCGGCCAGGGCCAGGACGATGTACCCGCCGTTGTTGTAGGCGAACCGTTCTCCGGGCCGGGAGACCTGCGGGCAGTGCAGCACCTGCAGGAACCCCTCGGTCTCGGCCAGGGTGTGCGTGGGGACGGGCAGCACGTAGTCGGTGACCTCCCAGTCGGCCGACTCGTCCAGGTAGTCGCCGAGGCCCGAGGTGTGGCCGAGCAGGTGCTCCAGGGTCACGTCATCGTCGATCTCCGGCAGGTCCAGGCCGAGCATGGGCCGCACCCTCGAGACCCGAGACAGGGAGCCGTCCTCGATGAGGGACATGATGACCAGTGCCGTGAAGGCCTTGGACACGCTCGCCACCCCGAACCGGGTTTCGGGCGTGTTCGGGATGCGCAGCACACGCTCGGCCAGCCCGTACCCGCGGGACAGCACGGGGGAGCCCTCCACGTCAATGGAGATGGCACCGGAGAAGTTGTGGCGTAGCGCCGCCTCGTCCAGGGCCGAGGCGAGTTCCGTCAGGTCCTCGGCAGGCGTCGAGGCACCCGGAGGGGGAGGGGTTGTCACACGCTCAATCTAGTGCACGGGGGTGGTCCCGGGGAGGATGAGTCGCTGGTGGCGTGGGGTTTTGTCCGCGCCGCGGTGACGGGTGCAGGTGCTCCGTAGACTGGACCCCGTGACCTCCGACCCCCGCCCCCTGCTCGCGATCGATGCCTCCGCGACCGCCAGCGCCGCCGTCGTGCTCTCCGGCGAGGTCCTCGCCCGCTTCTCCACCACCGAGACCAACACCCACGCCGAGGTGCTCGCCCCCGCCGTGCAGCAGGTCATGCGGGAGGCGAACGTGGCCGCGGCGGACCTCGGGGCCGTGGTGGCCGGCGTCGGGCCCGGGCCGTTCACCGGGCTGCGCGCCGGGCTGGTGACCGCCCGCTCGCTCGCCTTCGCCTGGGGGCTGGACGTGCACGGGGTGATGAGCCTGGACGCGATCGCCCACCCCGCCGCCGAGGACGCCTGGCGCCGCGGGGTGGACGAGTTCGTCGTCGCCACCGACGCCCGCCGCCGCGAGGTCTACTGGGCGCACTACTCGCACGTGGGCGGGCAGTTCCAGCGCCTCCACGGGCCCTTCGTCACCGCCCCGGCCGACGTCACCCCGCTGCCGGTCTACGGCGCCGGGGCGGGGCTCTACCCGGACGTGCTGTCCTCCGTCCCGGAGTTCCGCACCACCGTCCCGGACGCCGGTGCCCTCGGCCTGGTCGGCGAGCTCTCCCTGCGCCGCGGCCGGGGCCTGCTGCCCGTGCAGCCGCTGTACCTGCGCGAGTCCGACGCCAAGGTCCCCGGGCCGCGCAAGAGGGCGGGCACGGGGGAGCGCTGACGCCTCGAGTTGGTTACGAGCACGATGGACGGTGGTTCGCGCGGCGTGTCTCACCGTGCATCGTGACCGTAACGCCGGCGGTTCCTGCCTAGAGCTCGCGCTCGTCCACGACGTCGAAGTCGCGGAACGAGATCTCCCCGTCGACGAGTTCCCGCATCTTTCCCGCGAACTCCGCGGTCTCCGGAAGCTGCGAGTTCTCCATGGCCGACTCGTAGGAGTCGAAGAAGACGACCTCGCAGTATCGGTCCGGGTTGTCGCGGTACGTCATCCACACGGCCCGGCGCGCCGTGCGCTTGCCCTGCGTGGCCCGCTCCCACTCGGCGAGGACCTCGGCCACCTCGTCGGGCCGGGTGGTGGTGTATTCGATCAGCTGGACGAACGCCATGACGCACTCTCCTTGGACGCGATCCCCCTTCAGGGTAGGCCCGGCGGAGAGGGGTGTGAAGATCGCAGGCGCCCCGGGTGTGAGCAGTGTGATCTACTCGGGATGATGACAGCTGATCACCCCGATGAGGACCCCGGCGCTGTCCCGTCACCGGATGCGGAAGCGCTCCCGCATCCGCTGACGGGACGGCGCTTCGCCTCACCCGTGCCGCCGGGCACCGGCTGGCCGGAGGACCCCGCACTGCCCACGACGCCGGCCGCGGCCTCGGCCGACCAGGTCCGGGACCTGGCGGCATCGGCGTCCTCGCTGGCCGAGGTCGACGCGCGGGTCAGCGTGTGCCGGGCCTGCCCGCGGCTGGTCCAGTGGCGCGAGACCGTGGCCGGGGAGAAGCGAAGGGCCTTCGCCGACCAGCCGTACTGGGGCAGGCCCGTGCCCTCCTATGGGGACGAGTCCGCGCGGGTCCTCGTGGTGGGGCTCGCCCCCGCCGCCCACGGCGGCAACCGCACCGGGCGGATGTTCACCGGAGACCGCTCGGGGGACTGGCTGTTCGCCGCCCTGCACCGGGCCGGCTATGCCGAGCGGCCGACGTCCGTGATGGCCGGTGACGGTCAGCGCCTGACCGGGTTGCGCATGGTGGCCCCCGTGCACTGCGCCCCGCCGGACAACAAGCCCACCCCGGCCGAGCGGGCCGCCTGCGGGCACTGGCTGGACCGGGAACTGCAGCTGCTGACCACGGTGGAGTCGATCCTGGTGCTGGGTTCGATCGGCTGGCAGTCCCTGCACGCCGCCGTCGCCCGGATCGGCTGGGGCATGCCACGGCCGCGGGCGAAGTTCGGGCACGGGGTGCAGACGGTGTTCACCGCGCCGGGCGGTGCTGGCGGCGGGGGCGAGGGCGGTCAGGACGCGGGGGAGCGGCAGGTGCGCGTGGTCGGCTGCTACCACGTCTCCCAGCAGAACACCTTCACCGGCCGGCTCACCGAGGCGATGCTGGATGAGGTCATCCGTCTGCTGTGACGGGCCTGACATTTCGGCCCGAGTGAGGCCACCCTGTGACGCCCTAGGTTCCATTAGGAACTTCAATCATCTCCTGCTACCGTAACTCCGGAAGCTGTCCTGACTTGGGTGGCTCTGCTTTATT
>NZ_DAOMPX010000129.1:0-3340 GCF_035445025.1 Citricoccus sp.
CCCGCTCGTAGTGGGGGTGGGACGGCAGGCCCGCGTAGTTGACCCAGCTGACCCGATCGTCGGCCTCGAGCCACTCGGCCACCCGCTGGGCGTTGGCCAGGTGGGCGTCCATGCGCTGTGCCAGGGTCTCGATGCCGATCATCAGCTGCTGGGCCGAGGCCGGCGCGAGGGCAGGGCCGAAGTCACGCAGCTGCTCCGAGCGCAGCTTGGTCAGGAAGCCGTACTCGCCGAAGTTGCCCCACCAGGACACGTCCCCGTAGGAGGGGACCGGCTCGGTCATGGACGGGAACCTGCCGTTGTCCCACGGGAAGAGCCCGGACTCGACGACGACGCCGCCCAGGGTGGTGCCGTGCCCGCCGAGGAACTTGGTGGCCGAGTGGATGATGATGTCCGCCCCGTGCTCGAACGGGCGGATCAGGTACGGCGGGGTCAGCGTGGAGTCCACCACGAGCGGGACGCCGGCGGCGTGGGCCACCCTGGCCAGGCCGGGCAGGTCCACGATGTCCCCGGAGGGGTTGGCCACGACCTCGGTGTAGACGGCCTTGGTGTTCGGCTGGATGGCCGCGGCGAAGTCCTCGGCCTCCATCGAGTTCACGAACGTGGTCTCGATCCCGAACCGGCGCAGCGAGACGTCGAGCTGGGTGATGGTGCCGCCGTAGAGCTTGGAGGAGGCCACGATGTGGTCCCCGGCCTGGCAGAGGGCAGCGAAGGTGACGAACTCCGCGGCCATGCCGGACGCCGTCGCGACCGCCCCGATGCCGCCCTCCAGCGAGGCCATCCGCTCCTCGAACGCGGCGACCGTGGGGTTGCCGATCCGGGAGTAGATATTGCCGTACTTCTGCAGCGCGAACAGGTTCGCGGCGTCCTGGGCGGACTCGAAGACGTAGGAGGTGGTCTGGTGGATGGGCACGGCGCGGGATCCGTGCACGGCGTCGGGGACGGCGCCGGCGTGCAGGGCGCGGGTACGGAAGCCGAACTGGTGTTCTGCCACGGGGGTCCTTCCAGCAAGGGGGTGGGGGCCGGTCGGCCGCGCGGTGCTGACCGCGTCCCGGTCCCGTTTCGTCCCATTGTTCCCGACGCCGGCCCGATCCGGGCAACTGGAGGACGAAAGATGACCCGGCAGCGTCAGGCGCGCATCACGGCGTCTCGAGGATCAGGAGCGTCCCCTCGTGCGCCGGAAGGGTGATCTCGAGGCCCTGTTCCCCGCCGACGGTCCCGCAGACCTCCTCGGTGAAGGCATCGACCACCACGCTGTCCTGGGCGAGGTGATCCGACCGGACCGCGGCCGTGACGGTGTCCGTGGAGAAATTCAGCACGGTGACCGCCAACTGCCCGGTCGCGGTGCGCTGCACCAGGGCCAGCAGTGCGGGGTGGGACGCGGTCGCGACGTCGAGGAGCTCCCCGGCCGCGATGCCGTGTTCCTTCCGGACCTCGAGGACGCGCGCGAGCCGGCGGGCAAAGGAGTCCTCGTCGGCCAGCTGGTCCGGGATCGGCGCGTACAGGCTCCGGGCACGGGGGAGGCCGGACCCGGAGGACCGGGATTCGGGGGCCATGCCCATGAGGTTGTGCGCACCGCGGTTGATCCACCGGGTGTCTCCCTGGGCGATCAGCTCGGCGACCTGCTCCCGGGGCAGCGGGAGCACGCCCCGCAGGTCCCACCCGGACAGGGCGAAGACCCCGGGCTGCAGGGAGTTGTACATCGCCAGCAACAGGTGTCCTCGGCGGACCTGCTCGAGTTGGTCGTCGCTGATCTGGTCCAGGTCGGTGATCCCCAGGGCCGCGGTGACCACGCTGGCCGTGGTGCACGCGATCCCGTTGGTCGTGAAGGTCAGGTTGTAGGGAGCCGCCGGGCCGGTGATCCGCTCGCGCAGGGTCGACTGGATGTGCTCCGCGAGTTCACCGCCGGTGAGGGCCCGCCCGCCGAGCTCGAACTCCCGGTCCCGGTGCCGCACGGCGAAGTGGATGAGCTCGTAGGTGAGCTCGTCGTGGTTCTGCAGGGCATGGACCAGGCTGGCGGCGTCCACGCCGATGGCCAGGGCCTCGCGCAGGGTCAGCCGCAGGAACTCCGTGTCCTGCGTGACGAGGGCATGGTGGTAGGCCGGCCGCGTGACGAAGTCGTAGGACAGGTCCGGGCCGGTCATGGACGTCGTCTTGATGTCGTCGATGGAGAGGTTCAGCTCCTGGAAGGTGAAGCCGCCGACCTTGCGCACCATGGACCCCAGGAGCTGGTTCGCCGCCTCGGACAGGGGATGGCCCTCGGACCAACCGGCCCCCTGGTCCGCCCCCTTCTCCACGCCCAGGAAACCGTTGGCGTCCAGGCGCAGCGCACCGGCGCCCAGGTCCAGCAGGGAGTGCAGCGCGTCACCCATCACCATGCGCATGCCCGAGAACGTCGGGTCGAGCCAGTTCAGGGACGGCTGCCCGTCCTTGAAGTAGTGCAGGTAGACCCAGCGGTGCAGCGTGCCCTCGGTGTCCAGCACGGGCCGGGTCGCGCTCCAGTTGGTCTCCTTGACCCCGGGCTCGTAGAAGATCACCCGCTGCAGCTCCCCGATGATGTACCCCGCGTCCTGCAGGGCGCGTTCGGACTCCCGGTCCAGGTTGGCCGAGTCCTTCCCGGCGGGGACCTCGGGCAGCAGGTGCCAGTCCGACTCCGGGATGTCGATCATGTGGAACAGGCCGGGATAGTCCCGGTAGTTCATCTCGGCCAGCCGGAAATCCGCGCCCTTGCCGGTGTGACCGGGCACGATGTCATCGATGACCGTCCCGCCACGGTCCCTGGCCACGGCGCACATCGCGCGGAACTCGTCCTCGGTGCCGAACAGGGGATCGATGGCCATGCTGATGCGGTCGAAGTGGCCGTCCACGCTGGGGGTGTAATTCCAGCCGTCCAGTCCTCCGGCCCGTTTCAGGGGCCCGGTGTGGATCGCGGTGATGCCGATCTGCGCGAAGGCGTCCCACAGGGCCGGCTTGCCGAGGGCGCCGAGGAAGGACTGCCCGGGTTCCGTGATGACGGCCAACGGATACGAGGTCACCCACACGCTGGCGGCCTCCACGGCGCGCCGCGGATCGGGGCGGGCGTAGGCGTGCTGCCACATGCTGGCCTGGCCGGACAGCTGGCGGCCCAGCGTCTTGGCGTCTCCCAGCATGGACTGACCGCGCAGCCACTGGACGTAGGCCGGGTTCGTCCCCACCGGCTCGAAGGGGGGCTTGGCCGCCCCGAACTGCTGGTTGCGGCGCGCCTTCGGACGGGCGGCACGGGGCCGGGCCGGATAGAAGACCTCGTCGTAGTTGACGTCCGCGGGGGTGTCCACGTCGGCGGTGGGCACGGGGATGTCCGCGG
>NZ_DAOMPX010000130.1:0-3339 GCF_035445025.1 Citricoccus sp.
ACGGTCAGGTCGGCCGGGGCCCAGTCGGCGGGCTGCAGCGGGTTGCGCTTGTTGACCAGCACGCGGACCGAGGAGGGGTTCCGGTGCCCGTCCCGTGCGGCCGGGGCCGACGGCGCGGCGGGGGATGCGGCGGCGGAAGATGCGGCGGACGACGACGACGGCGGCGCGGCCGGGCCGGTGGCCGGCGTCGACGTCGCCGCGGCGGCAGAGGTCGAGGGGGTCGACGGGGGCGTGGACGCGGCAGAGGCCGCGGGAGTCGACGACGGGGATGCCGAGGAGGCGGGAGTCTCCCCCGGGGAGCACGCGCTCAGTAGCAGCGCACCGAGGACGAGCGCCGGCAGCACCCGGCGCCGCGGACCGCGCACGGCGTCCTCAGACCTTCCGCATCAGCACGCGGGTGACCGTGTGCCCGCTGTCCTTGGACATCACCAGCTTGGCCCGGCCGCGCGTCGGGAGCACGTTCTGGACCAGGTTGGGGCCGTTGATGCGGTCCCAGATGTCCTGGGCGGTGAGCACGGCCTCCTCGTCGGTGAGCGTGGAGTAGCGGTGGAAGTAGCTCATGGGGTCGGCGAACGCCCCGGAGCGCAGGCGCATGAACCGCTCGATGTACCACTGCTTCACGGCCGTGGTGCGGGCGTCCACGTAGATGGAGTAGTCGAAGAAGTCGGACACGCTCAGCCCGGTGGTGCCGTCGGCGCGGACCCGGGGCGGGGCGAGCACGTTCAGGCCCTCGACGATGAGCACGTCCGGGCGGTGCACCACCACCTCCTCGTGCGGGAGGATGTCGTACGTCAGGTGCGAGTACATCGGCGCCCGGACCTCCGGGGCGCCGGACTTGACGTCGGCGACGAACCGCATCAGCCGGCGTCGGTCATAGGACTCGGGGAAGCCCTTGCGCTCCATCAGCCCGCGGCGCTTGAGCTCGGCGTTGGGGTAGAGGAAGCCGTCGGTGGTGACCAGCTCCACGCGCGGGGTGTTGGGCCAGCGGCGCAGCATCTCCTGCAGCACGCGGGCGGTGGTGGACTTGCCCACGGCCACGGAGCCGGCCACGCCGATCACGAACGGGGTGCGGCGGGTGGACTCGCGCAGGAAGTCGTTGGCGGCCCGGCGCAGGTGGGCGGCGGCGTCCACGTGGATGCTCAGCAGCCGGGACAGCGGCAGGTAGACCTCGGCGACCTCGCGCAGGGACAGGTGCTCGCCGATGCCGCGCAGCCGGTCCACGTCCGACTGGTCGAAGGGCTGTTCCATCTCGGAGGCCAGCCGGGCCCAGGTGTCCCGGTCCAGCTCGGTGAAGGGGGAGTAGTTCTCCACGCCGTCGGGCTCGGGCGGGGAGCCGGCCCAGGCCTGCGGAGTCGTCGTCACGGGGACGGCCGGAGGCAGTCCGGTGGCGGTGGGTGTGGGTCGGGTCACGGGTTCATTATCCACCGTTTGACCGGGGCGCCCGCGCACGCGTCGGCGCGGCGCGGACATCGCAGGCGCCGGTGCACGGGATGTCGGGCATGGACGCGGTGGTCTCGTGCGGCGTTGAATGAGCGCACCATCCAGGAGGGTTTCGCGGGGAGGGGCCCCATGTCACACAGCATCACCCAGAAAGAGCTGGCCGCCATCAAGCCGGTCAAGGAGGCCATCGAGGACGACCTCCTGGCCCGGCCCGGGGTCGTCGGCGTGGACATCGGCGAGAAGGTGAGCCACGGCAAGAAGACCGGGGAACCTAGCATCCTCGTCTTCGTGGAGCACAAGAAGCCGGTCAAGGCCCTCCCGCCGGAGGAGGTGGTCCCCCCGGAGGTGGACGGCGTCAAGACGGACGTGCAGGAGATGGTCATCGAGCTCCAGGCCGCGCGCCAGCTCCTCGTCCCGGCCCAGCAGGTCGACCCGGCCGCGTACCCGCGGCTGGTGGGCGGCATCAGCATGGGCCCGGCCCGCAGCGTCCGGATGGAACCGCCGGAGGTCGCCGAGGCCGGTGAATACGTCTTCGTCGGCACCCTGGGGGCCATGGTCCGGGACCGCGCCTCCGGGGCCGCCCTGGCGATGACCAACTTCCACGTCGCGTGCGTGGACGACGGCTGGGCGGCCGGTGACCGCATGGTCCAGCCCGGACGGCCCGACGGCGGGGACGCGGCCACCCAGCAGTTCGGCAGCCTGACCCGGGCGGTGCTGTCCGAGAACACGGACGGCGCCGTGGTCACGGTGGACGAGGGCACAGAGTGGGACAACGCGGTGATCGACATCGGGGACGTCGCCGGGAGCGCCGAGGCGAGCATCGGCATGGCCGTCCAGAAGCGCGGACGGACCACCCAGCACACCTTCGGCACCGTGGCTTCTGGGGAGGCGACCCTGAGCCTGGATTACGGCGACGGCCTGGGAACCCGCACGCTGCGCCACCAGGTGCGCATCCTCACGGACACCGCACGCTCGCCGCGGTTCTCCGAGGGCGGTGACTCCGGCTCGGTGGTGATGGACATGGACCGCAACGTGGTGGGCCTGCTGTTCGCCGGCTCCACGGACGGCAGCACCACCTTCGCGAACCCGATCGCCGCGGCCCTGGACGAGCTGGGCGCCGAGCTCCCGGCCGGCCAGGAACCTGAGCCGTCCACGCCGCCCACGCCCCCGGACCAGCCGGCGCAGACCCCGACGACGAACATCACCATCAGCGTGGTGGTGAACACCTGCGGGCACGGGCAGGGCAGTCCCTAGCCCACGGCCCACCGGCCCCGCGGCCGTTCCGCCCGGCCCTTGACGGGTGGCTCAGCGCTCCCGGAACCGCTGCCCGCCCTCGGACTGCAGGTCGCCGGGAGCCCCGCCGTGCACCTCGGCGGGCAGTTCCGGCACGGGCACCACCACGATGTCCTCGAGCCGCCAGTCCAGGTCGGCCAGCGAGTCCCGCAGGGACTGCAGCCGGTCCAGCGTGGGCGCCGCACCGGGCTCGGGCACCACGAACATCTCCATGTGGAACACGTGCCCCTCGTCGCGCACCCGGGCCCCGGCCTGGCGCACCCAGTCCGTGGAGCTGGCGTGGTCCTCGGCCTGGTAGATCACCGGGTGCTCCTGGTTGCCCTCGATGGTCCGGGCGCGGGCGTCGGCCAGGTCGGTGATGGCGGTGACCATGTTGCGGATGCCGTCGTAGAGGATGGACGCGCCCACGAAGATGGCGGCGGCGCCGTCGAACCACCACCAGCCCAGCCCGACGCCGGCCACGCCCACCGCGGTGGCCAGCCCGGTCTGCCAGTCGGCCTTGTTCATGTCCGCGTCCGCGTAGAGCACCTTGTCATGCAGCTGCTCGGCGAGCTTGAGCTTCATCCGGCCCAGGATCACGGGTCCGGGCACGGAGAGCAGCATGAC
>NZ_DAOMPX010000131.1:0-3199 GCF_035445025.1 Citricoccus sp.
GCGGCCGGCTCGGGATCCTGAACCTCGACGCGCACTTCGACCTGCGGGCCGCGGACCGGGCCACCTCGGGAACGCCGTTCCGGCAGATCGCCGAGGCCGAGGCCGCCGCCGGACGCCCCCTCGACTACGCGGTGCTCGGCATCAGCCCACCGAACAACACCCGGGCGCTG
This sequence comes from Citricoccus sp., assembly GCF_035445025.1. NCBI lineage: Bacteria > Bacillati > Actinomycetota > Actinomycetes > Micrococcales > Micrococcaceae > Citricoccus > Citricoccus sp. Next base: position 171 of record NZ_DAOMPX010000131.1, read on the forward strand.
TTCGACACCGCCGAGCGCCTCGGGGTCCACTACCTCACCGACGAGGACTGCGCGGACCGGCCCGAGAGCGTCGCGGCGTTCGTCGAGGACGCGCTGGGCCGGGCCGACGTCGTCCACCTGAGCGTCGACCTGGACGTGCTGCCGGCCGCCGTCGCCCCCGGGGTGAGCGCCCCGGCCGGGTTCGGCGTGCCGGTCCACGTCATCCACGCCGTCTGCCGGCAGGTGGCAGCCAGCGGCAGGACGGCGGTGCTGGACGTCGTCGAGCTCAATCCGCGGTACGACGTCGACGGCCGCACGGCCCGGACGGCCGCCCGGCTGATCACGACCGTGGTCCACGCCGCGGCCGCGCAGGGTGCACCGGGGCCGGGTGACCAGCCCGAGCCGGGGTGAGCCCACGCAGCCGGGGCCACGGCACGGGGCGCTGATCCCTTCCGCATCTCTCGACCATGGTCCTAGGGTGGCTTCTCAACCGCGGTGAGACGGCAGTGATGCTGCCCCGTCCGTGCACGCCCTCGCGATGCACGTCCTCCATCCACAGAGCCCTTCAGCCGTGTCCTAGGTAGGTCATCATGCGTGCAGTCCTCCGAACCCTTGTCCCCGCGGCCCTCTTCCTGAGCCTGCTGGCCCCGGCCGGCGCCGCGAACGCCGCCACCGAACGCGTCGAACCGTTCTCCTTCACTGTCGACGACTGCGAGGGGGGAACCATCCGGGGGGAGGGGACCCTCCACGCCGCCTACGAGATCCAGCCCGACTGGTCGATCAGCGTCGAGGGCGATGCCCGGGGCACGGCGGTCGGTGACCAGGGCAACGAGTACGTCCTCGAGGAGAGCCACAGCGAGGTCTTCGCCCTGGGTGACTACACCTTCGACTATCGCGCCGACCTGATCAGTCAGGGCTCCGCACCCGATGAGGTGCTGCTGGTCCACTACGACCCGGGCAGTGGACTCACCTTCGAGACGGAGTGCGACGACTGACCCTCAAGGGGCCTCCCCGCCGCGGGCGGGTCCTCAGGACTCGCAGGTCGCCTCCAGCATCGGCCCCAGCAGCTCGTTGACGTCGTAGGTCAAGGGCTGGGCACTGGTCATGTCCCGGCCCGTGGCGCCGAGGGAGACCTGCCGGGTGCCGTCGGCGGAGGAGAACACCAGGGCCGCGGTGCCGAAGGTCAGCCCGTCATGGCCGTAGATCCACTGCGGTGCCTCACCCGGCCCGGTGCAGGGGTCCGGCACGCGGTAGATCCCCAGCCCGTACCCGCCGACGTCCCCGGTCCGCGGGGTGACCATCTCCTGCACCAGCTCCTCGTCGACCAGCTCTCCGGAGGTCAGCGCCTCGGCGAAGCGGTTCAGGTCCCGGGTGGTGCTGACCACGGCGCCGGCCGCGTCGAAGACGTCCGGGTCGAACCCGCGCAGGGACTGCCAGCCGAGACCGCCGACGTCGGTCCCTCCCGTCCACATGGCCCCGGTGAGGAACCGCCCACCGTGCTGGGGCTCGTCCGGGAAGGAGCTGTGACGCATCCCGGCCTCGTCGAACACCCGGTCCTCCAGCAGGTCCCCGAGGTCCTCCCCGGTCACCTCCTCGAGCACCACGCCGAGGGCCACGTACCCCGCGTTGGAGTAGCTGAAGTCGGTGCCCGGTGCGAACAGCCAGGGCAGTGCGTTGACGACGTCCAGGTGGTCCTGCGGCGTGTAGTCCTCGCCGAGGGCGGCGATGAACTGGTTCCAGTCGGACAGGTCCGTCATCCGGGTGGCGATCAGTTCCACCGAGGCGGTCTGTGCGCCGGACCGGTGACTGAGCAGGTGCTCCACGGTGACGTCCGGCTGACCGGGGAACAGGCCGGGGACGATGTCCTCGACCTTGGTGTCCAGCGCCAGATGCCCCCGCTCGATCTCCTGCAGGGCCAGCGTGGCGACCATGGTCTTGGTGATGCTGCCGACGCGGAACCGGTCCTGCGGCCGCGCCTGCGGCCTGCGGTCGATCTCCCGGTGCCCGGCCGAGCCACGCCAGGAGAAGTCCGGAGAGTCCACGCGGGCCGTCACGCCGACGGCGCCGTCGTCGACCAGTCCCTGGGCGGCCCGGTCCAGTGCGCGCTCGAGCTGCCGGGACTCGCGGTCCCCGTCCCCGTGCGTGGGCCCGGGGACCTCAGTCCCCGGCGCCTGACGATGCTGTTCCGGGCGGTCCCGCTGCTCCAGGCGCTCCTGCAGGTCCAGGCGCTCCTGCAGGTCCAGCCGGTCGAGGAACGGCTGGCCCTGGGACGTCGGCGGCCCCTGACCGGCGTCCTGCGGTCCGGCCTGCACGGCGGCGGCCGGAGCCGTCCCGCCCGCGGAGATCCCGACGACCAGTGCAGTGGCCGCGACGAGGGCGACCGGACGACGACGCATGACGCGTTCCTCTCGTTGGTATGCCTCCACGGTACGAAGGATGTGTGAGCTGGACAACTTAAGATGGGCCCATGGAACCGACCGCGCTGGAGCGCCGCCTCACCGCCCTGGCCGACGCCGTTCCCTTCGCACTGCACTACCGGGTCCACCTGCGGGGGCCCGTGCTGGGGGCCGCGCGGCCCGCACCCGCCGGGAGTCTCCCGACGCCGGCGGGGGGCCTCACGCTCTCGCGCCGCGCCGACGTCGTGGTCCCCTCCTTCTCCACGCGCAAGGTGGGCGTGCTCTGCGCGGCCCTCGCCCTCGTGCGCACCGGGCGGCTCAGTCTGGACCGGCGGCTGACCGTCACGGAGGACCTCAGGGACGGGGTGCAGGCCGGGATCATGCGCAACCTCTCGGCCGGGATCGAGCTGAGCCTGCGCGACTGCCTGGTGCAGATGATGGCGACCAGTGACAACATCTGCACGCAACTGGTGTTCGAGGCGATCGGCTCGGCGGTCGACCTCGTCCTGCCCGGGACCTCCGCGGAGCAGGCCGCACTGCAGTTCGTCAACGACTACTGCGCCTGGGCCGGGATGCGCGCCACGTGGCACCGCGAGACCTTCCCGCGCACCGGCGACCTGACGTGGTCCCACCCGCTGGACGCCATCACCGTCA
>NZ_DAOMPX010000132.1:0-3136 GCF_035445025.1 Citricoccus sp.
CACGCCGAGGCCACGGAGTCCGGCCGTGGCGTCGGTCACGTCACCCTCCCCGTGGAGGACCTGGCCGCGTTGCCGACGGCGGTCCGGCTGCGGGTGATCGGCCTGGCCGTGGTGGCGGCCGGGGGAGAACGCCCCAGCCGGGAGCGGGTCCTGGCCGTGGAGCGGCTGGTCGCCACCCGGTCCGTGGGTGGCGGATCGGCCGGTCCTGTCGAGCTGGCCGGGGGTGTCACCGCACGCCGTCATCGTGAGGCCGGGTGTGCGAGACTGGTCCTTGACGCTGGCCGGTAGCCACCGCCGCCGACCGGCGGAGCGGTCCCGTCCGCCGCGTCCGACCGGTATCAGACACCCAGCAGGAGCAGACCGCATGGAAGCACAGGACGTGCAGGGCGACCTGGAGCACGTGCTCATGACCACAGAGCAGATCCAGTCCACCATCAAGGACCTGGCAGCCCAGATCGACCGGGACTACCAGGACAAGGACGTGCTGCTGGTGGCCGTCCTCAAGGGCGCGGTCATGGTCATGGCGGACCTGTCCCGGGCCCTGAGCTCCCACGTCACCCTGGACTTCATGGCAGTGTCCTCCTACGGCTCGGGGACCCAGTCCTCCGGCGTGGTGCGGATCCTCAAGGACCTCGACGCCGACCTGATGGGCCGGCACGTGCTGATCGTCGAGGACATCATCGACTCCGGCCTGACCCTGTCCTGGCTGAAGACCAACCTCGAGTCCCGCGGTCCCGCCTCCGTGGAGATCTGCGCGTTCCTGCGCAAGCCCGAGGCGATGAAGGTGGACATCGACGTCAAGTACGTCGGCAAGGACATCCCGAACGAGTTCGTGGTCGGCTACGGGCTGGACTTCGACGAGAAGTACCGCAACCTGGACTTCATCGGCACCCTCGCCCCGCACGTCTACTCCTGACCCCGGCCGGCGGGGAGCCCCCGCTCCTCCGGCACCCCCGGATCCGTCCCCTCGTGCCGCACGAGGGCGGAGGACCGGGGGACGGGGCCGCCGCGGGCATTCCACCGCTCGCGAAAAGCGGTCTCCCGGACCCCCGGCATAGATCGGCGCCCGGTACCGTTGAAGGGTACGGCTGTGCCCCGGGCCAGCCACACCGCCGCGGACGCCACGCCCGCGCCGCAGGCCACAGTCAGGAGAGTTGTTGAAAGCCAAGAAGGTCTTCAAGGGCCCGATCATCTGGATCGTCCTGGCCGCCCTGTTCCTGGTGCTGATCATCCCGGCCCTCACCCAGGGTTCCAGCGCACGCGTCGACACGAACGTCGGCCTGGCCCTGCTGCAGGAGAACAAGGCCGAGCAGGCCCGCATCCAGGACGGCGACCAGCGCGTCGACCTGACACTGCGGGACCCGTACACCCAGGACGGGCGCGAGCTCGGCACGGAGGTGTACTTCTACTACTCCACCGCGCGCGCCGAGAAGGTCGTGGAGGCCATCGACGCCTCCTCCCTGGACGGCTTCACGGACCAGCCGGTGCAGAACAACTGGTTGCTGTCCCTGCTCGGGTTCATGATCCCGTTCCTGCTCATCGCCCTGGTCTTCTGGTTCCTGATGTCCCGGATGCAGGGCGGCGGCGGCAAGGTCATGCAGTTCGGCAAGTCCAAGGCCAAGCTGATCTCCAAGGACATGCCGCAGGTGACGTTCGAGGACGTGGCCGGCGCCGAGGAGGCCGTGGAGGAACTCCACGAGATCAAGGAGTTCCTCTCCGAGCCCGCCAAGTTCCAGGCCGTCGGCGCCAAGATCCCCAAGGGCGTGCTGCTCTACGGTCCTCCCGGCACCGGCAAGACCCTGCTGGCCAAGGCCGTGGCCGGTGAGGCCGGCGTGCCGTTCTACTCCATCTCCGGTTCGGACTTCGTGGAGATGTTCGTCGGCGTCGGCGCCTCCCGGGTGCGCGACCTCTTCGAACAGGCCAAGAACAACTCCCCGGCCATCATCTTCGTCGACGAGATCGACGCCGTCGGTCGCCACCGCGGTGCCGGCGTGGGCGGCGGCAACGACGAGCGCGAGCAGACCCTCAACCAGCTCCTGGTGGAGATGGACGGCTTCGACGCAACCACCAACGTCATCCTGATCGCCGCGACCAACCGCCCGGACGTCCTGGACCCGGCCCTGCTGCGGCCCGGCCGCTTCGACCGCCAGATCCCGGTGGAGGCACCGGACCTGGAGGGCCGGAACCAGATCCTGCAGGTGCACGCCCAGGGCAAGCCGATGGCGCCCGGCGTGGACCTGCGCTCCCTGGCCAAGCGCACCCCCGGCTTCACCGGTGCCGACCTGGCCAACGTGCTCAACGAGGCGGCCCTGCTCACGGCGCGCTCCAACGCCCAGCTGATCGACGACCGCGCCCTCGACGAGGCCGTGGACCGCGTCATGGCCGGCCCGCAGAAGCGCTCCCGGCTCATGAAGGAGCACGAGCGCAAGGTCACCGCCTACCACGAGGGCGGGCACGCCCTGGTGGCCGCGGGGCTGCGGAACTCGGCCCCGGTCACGAAGATCACCATCCTGCCCCGCGGGCGTGCCCTGGGCTACACCATGGTGGTCCCGGAGGACGACAAGTACTCCGTCACACGCAACGAGCTGCTGGACCAGCTGGCCTACGCGATGGGCGGCCGGGTGGCCGAGGAGATCATCTTCCACGACCCGTCCACGGGCGCCTCGAACGACATCTCCAAGGCCACGGAGACGGCCCGCAAGATGGTCACGGAGTACGGCATGAGCGAGCGCGTGGGCGCCGTGAAGCTCGGTTCCGGCAGCGGTGAGCCCTTCATGGGCCGTGACATGGGCAGCGGCCGGGAGTACTCGGAGCGCGTGGCCGCCGTGGTGGACGAGGAGGTCCGCGGACTGCTGGACCAGGCCCACGACGAGGCCTACTGGATCCTGAACGAGAACCGGGACATCCTGGACCGGCTCGCCTACGAGCTGCTGGAGCGGGAGACGCTGAACCAGGCCGAGATCGCCGAGATCTTCGCGGGCATCCGCAAGCGCGAGGCCCGTGAGATCTGGCTCTCCAGCGAGGACCGGCCGGTCTCGGACCAGCCCCCGGTGCTGTCCCCGGCGGAGCGCCGGGCCCTCGCCGCGAAGAACGGGCACGACGCCGGCCCCGTCGACCCGGAGTCGACGTCCGACTC
>NZ_DAOMPX010000133.1:0-3074 GCF_035445025.1 Citricoccus sp.
CCGCGTCCACGCCCTGGCCGCCGCCCACCCCCTCTACCCCAACCTCGACCCGATGGGAGCCTGACCATGGCTGATCTGCTGCCCGAGCACCCGGACTTCCTCTGGCGGAACCCGGAGCCCAAGAAGAGCTACGACGCCGTGATCGTCGGCGGCGGCGGCCATGGCCTGGCCACCGCGTACTACCTCGCCTCCCGGCACGGCATGACCAACATCGCCATCCTCGAACGGGGCTGGCTGGCCGGCGGGAACATGGCCCGCAACACCACGATCATCCGCTCCAACTACCTGTGGGACGAGTCCGCCGCCATCTACGAGCACTCCCTGAAGCTGTGGGAGGGCCTGCCCGAGGAACTGGACTACGACTTCCTGTTCTCCCAGCGCGGCGTGATGAACCTGGCGCACACCCTCCAGGACGTGCGCGAGTCCCAGCGCCGGGTCAACGCCAACGTCCTGAACGGGGTGGACGCCGAATGGCTCGACCCGAAGCAGGTCAAGGAGCTGTGCCCGATCATCAACATCGGGGACGACATCCGCTACCCCGTCATGGGCGCCACCTACCAGCCCCGCGCCGGCATCGCCAAGCACGACCACGTGGCCTGGGCCTTCGCCCGCAAGTGCGACGAGATGGGCGTGGACATCATCCAGAACTGCGAGGTGACCGGTTTCGTCAAGGACGGCAACCGCGTCGTCGGCGTGGAGACCACCCGCGGCCGCATCAACGCGGGCAAGGTGGGACTGGCAGCCGCCGGGCACTCCTCGGTCCTGGCCGACCTGGCGGGATTCCGCCTGCCGATCTCCTCGCACCCGCTGCAGGCGCTGGTCTCGGAACTGTTCGAACCGGTCCACCCGACCGTGGTGATGTCCAACCACGTGCACGTGTACGTCTCCCAGGCGCACAAGGGCGAACTGGTGATGGGTGCGGGCATCGACTCGTACAACGGCTACGGCCAGCGCGGTGCCTTCCACGTCGTGGAGGAGCAGCTGGCCGCGGCGGTGGAGCTGTTCCCGATCTTCGCCCGGGCGCACCTGCTGCGCACCTGGGGCGGCATCGTGGACACGACCTTCGACGCCTCGCCCATCGTGTCCACCACCCCGATCGACGAGCTCTACGTCAACTGTGGCTGGGGCACGGGCGGGTTCAAGGGCACCCCGGCGTCCGGGTACACCTTCGCCCACACCATCGCCACCGGTGAGGCGCACCCGCTGAACGCCCCGTTCGCGCTGGAGCGCTTCGAGACCGGCCACCTCATCGACGAGCACGGCGCCGCCGCCGTGGCCCACTGACAGCTTCAGGAGCCTTCGACATGCTTTCCATTCCCTGCCCCGAGTGCGGGCCCCGAGACGAGATCGAATTCCACTACGGGGGCCAGGCGCACGTCGCCTACCCCGAGGATCCCCACAGCCTGGACGACCGTGGCTGGGCGGAGTACCTCTTCTACCGGGACAACCCCAAGGGCCTGTTCGCCGAGCGCTGGCAGCACGCCGCCGGATGCCGCAAGTGGTTCAACGCCCTGCGTGACACCCACACCTACGAGTTCGCCGCGACCTACCGCGTCGGCGAGCCCCGGCCCGACGTCGCCGACCCCCACCCGGGGGCGGCGCCGGCCGGTCCCTCCACCCCTTCCACCACCCCTTCGAGCCCCGCGGGAGGCACCCTGTGAGCAGCGCACGACTGGACGCCGATCGGGCCCCCGGTCATTCCATCGACCGGACCCGCACCATCACCTTCTCCGTGGACGGCCAGGACTACACCGGTCACCACGGTGACACCCTCGCCAGCGCCCTCGTGGCCGCCGGCCGCCTCGACTGCGGCCCGTCCATGTACCTCGGCCGGCCCCGCGGCATCCTCGCGGCCGGCGTGGAGGAGCCCAACGCCCTGGTGACGGTCTCCGCCCGGTTCCCCGGTCACGTGGACGAGTCCATGCTGCCGGCGACCACGGTGGGCCTCACGGAGGGCCTCCGGGCCGGTTACCTGTCCGGCCTGGGCACGCTCGACCCGGGACGCGACGAGGCGGTCTACGACCACAAGTACGTGCACACGGACGTGCTGGTCGTCGGCGCCGGCCCGGCCGGACTGGCCGCGGCCCGCGAGGCGGCCCGGACCGGTGCGCGCACCATCCTGATGGACGACCAGCCCACGGCCGGCGGGTCGTTGCTGTCCGGCAGGGACGAGACCATCGACGGCGTCGACGCCCGTCAGTGGGCCCAGGACACCCTGACGGAGCTGGCCGGTGCGGAGGACTTCACCTACCTGCCGCGCACCACCGCCTTCGGCAGCTACGACGCCAACTTCGTCGTCGCCGTCCAGCACCGCACCGACCACCTCGAGCCGCGCGAGCGCCCGGGCGTGTCCCGGCAGCGGATCTGGCACGTGCGCGCCTCCCAGGTGGTGCTGGCCACCGGCGCCCACGAGCGCCCGCTGGTGTTCGCCAACAACGACCGCCCGGGCATCATGCTCGCCGGTGCCGTCCGCAGCTACCTGAACCGGTACGCGGCCGCCGCCGGCACCAACGTGGCGGTCGCCACCACCAACGACTCCGCCTACCTCCTCGTGCAGGACCTGCACGCCGCGGGCATCGGCGTCACCGCCGTGGTGGACTCCCGCCCGGATGCCTCGACCACCGCCCTGGAGGTCCTCGAGGCCACCGGCGTGCGGGGCATCTTCGGCGCCGCGGTGGTGGACACCGAGGGCGAGGGGCCGGCCGGCCGCATCAGCGGCATCACCGTGGCCCAGATCGACGAGTCCGGTGCCATCGCCGGCACGCCCGAGCGCCTCGAGGCCGACCTGCTCGCCGTGGCCGGCGGGTTCACGCCGGTGGTCCACCTGCACAGCCAGCGCCAGGGCCGGTTGCACTGGAACGCCGAGATCGCCGGCTTCGTGCCGTCCGCCCCCGTCGCCGACCAGCACGTGGCCGGTGCGGTGACCGGTGAGTACACCCTGGCCGGTGCCCTGTCCCAGGGTGCCCAGGCCGGCGGCCTGGCCGCCGACCGCACTGGCTTCGGTGCAACGGTCCGGGTACCCGAGGCGCCGTCGTCGGAGTACGGATCGGTGCGCTCGCTGTGGCTGGTGCCGG
>NZ_DAOMPX010000134.1:0-3000 GCF_035445025.1 Citricoccus sp.
TCTGTGTCGCGCCATCGCGACTCCCTCCATCACGCATTCCCGCAAATGTTCGCCTTGACGAACAAAAAAGAGGATAGCAGCGAACTTGAGCGGAGCGGCAGGGTTGGAGTGCCGTCCCGGGCGGGTGGGCGCCACTGGCCGGAGCGGGTTCCTGCCCACCTGCGGCGACTCGGTCTCGCCGTCAGGGGCGCGGCTGGGGCAAGGGGATCCGGCCTATGCTGTGTCAATCGTCACATGCCAGCCCCCGCGGTCGCGAAGGAGCAATCATGAGCACTGGGTCCCCCCGCTGCGAGGTCCAGCTCGAGAACGACCACTTCCGCGTGACGAAGTGGACGCTCGAACCCGGACAGACCATCCCCATGCACCGGCATGACCACGAGTACGTGGTGATTCCCCTCGTCTCCCGCACCATGCACGTGACGAACGCCGACGGCAGCGAGGTGGTGGCCGAACTCGTGACCGGGCAGAGTTACACCCGGCCCGCCGGCACCGAGCATCGGGTGGAGAACCGGGAGGCGTCAGACGCGGTCGTCTTCGTCGAGGTGGAGCACCTGTAAGGGGCCACCGATCATGACGTGGCGTCCATGATGCGAGGAGTCACCGCCGCGCCGCGTCCTGGAACATCGCCAGCCGCAGGGTCCGGGCGGTGGTCATGTGTGCCCGCATGGCCTCGCGTGCCGCCTCGCCGTCCTGGGCGCGGATGCGGTCCACGATGTGCTCGTGCTCGTCCAGGGCCTGGTCCCAGCGTCCGGGCCGGGTGAGGGTGGAGACGGGGGCGTGGATCTGGTGGGTGGCCAGCCGGTCCAGCAGGTCCTTGAGCACCGGGTTCCGCGTGGCCGACCACAGGGCCTCGTGGAACTCGACGTTGGTGGTCAGCCGGGTGGCGTTGTCCGGGTCCTGCAGCTCGCGGTCCCGGGACAGCAGTGCGTCCAGGCGCACCAGGTCCATCTCGGTGCGGGCGCTCGCCGCCTCGAAGGCGGCCTGTCCCTCGAGCAGGATGCGCAGGTCGTACACCTGCATCAGTTCCTCGGGGTCGAGCCGGCGCACCTGCAGCCCGCGAACGCCGCGCTCGAGCAGGCCCTCCTGTTGCAGCCGGCCCAGCGCCTCGCGCACCGGGGTGCGGGAGACCCCGAAGCGCTCCGCCAGGCTAACCTCGCGGAAGGGCGTGCCGGGTTCGTGTGCGCCGTGCAGGATCTCGGCCTTGAGCGCGGCATGGATCGCGGTCGCGTCCACCTTCACGGCCATCGGCTGTCCTTCCTGCTGGTCTGCTACGGCTCTCTGCCGTCTCGATGCGGCATCGATCTCGGACGAGTCCCGTCCCCGCCCGGCGGGGCAGGGACGGGACTGGCGCTGGGTCCTCACCGGCCGGCGTCGGGCCTCAGGGGCGCGACGCCGGCCGGGACGTCACGCTGTCAGGCCAGCGTACCGGCGCGGCGGCCGAAGACGACGCCGGCCGCCAGGCCCGAGCCGCCGGGGTAGTTGGCCGAGAACAGCCCGCCGAGCATCTCCCCGCACACGTACAGGCCGGGGATCGGCTCGCCCTGGGCGTCCAGGACGCGGCCGTGGGTGTCCGACTTTAGCCCGCCGAAGGTGAAGGTGATGCCGCAGGTGACGGCGTAGGCGTAGAACGGGCCCTCGGTCAGCGGGGTGGCCCAGTTGGACTTCACCGGGGTGGTCTCGGCTCGCCGGCCGTCCTTGACGGTCGGGTCCCACGGCACGGAGGTGTCGATCGAGGCGTTGTAGTCCGCAACCGTGGCGGCCAGGGACTGCGGGTCCACGCCGATCCTGGCGGCGAGCTCCTCGAGGGTGTCGGCCTGCTCCACGGAGATGCCGGGCATGTCGTACTCCTCGGTGCGCAGCATGGCCCGCAGGTTCGCGTCGAAGACCTGGTAGGCCACCGAACCGGGCTGCTTGAGGATCTCCCGGCCGAACTTGGCGTAGGTGTAGTTGCGGAAGTCCTCGCCCTCGTCCACGAAGCGCTGGCCCTCGGTGTTGACGATGATGCCCAGGAAGTAGGACTGGCGGGTCAGCCGGTTGGTCAGCTCGCGGTTGGACTCATTGTCCGGATTGAACGCGTCCCACTGGGTGGAGTGGCAGGTGGACCAGTCGCCGGCCTTCTGGGCGCCGATGGCCAGTCCGGCGGCGATCATGTCCCCGTTGTTGAACCGGGTGCCCCGGACCTTGGCGTTCTCCCAGCCCTCACCGAGGTGCTCGCGGCGCCACTCGGCGCTGGACTCGAAGCCGCCGGCGCCCAGGACCACGGACTCGGCGCGCAGTTCGGTCACGGTGCCGTCCTGCTGGCGGACCTCCACCCCACGCACCCGGCCGTCCTCCACGATCAGACCGGACACGTCCTGGCCGAAGCGGACCTCGGTGCCCAGCCTCTCGGCCACGGCGAGGTGATCGTGCATCAGGCCCTCGCCGCCGCCGACGTTGCCCACGTGCAGCCCGCCCCAGAACAGGTAGGAGCCGTCCTCGCGCTGGTAGGCCTGGCGCTCGTACATCAGGCGGTACTTCAGGCCCAGGGACTTCAGCCAGCGCAGGTTCGGGGCGGCCTCGTGGACCAGGGCCTCGGTCAGGTCCGGGTCGTTGCGGCCCTCGGTGACACGGACCAGGTCCGCGGTGTAGTCCTCGGGGGAGTACGGCGGCACCACGGTGGCCGCGTGGCGCTCGTCCGGCTCGACGAGGTCGGCCAGGTCCTCCAGGCCGCCGTGAGAGATGCGGGTGGCGCCGGCGGTGTAGTAGCTGTTGCCGCCGAACTCGTCCTGCGGTGCCTTCTCCAGCAGCAGCACCTTCCGGCCGCGCACGGCGGCGGCGTGGGCGGCGGTGAAGGCGGCGTTGCCCCCGCCGACGACGATGACGTCGGCGTCCAGGGCGTGCTGGCCCTCGCGGGTGGTCTCGGGTGCGGAGGTGGTCATGGGGTGCCTTCCGGTGGTGGCGCGTCACGCCGTCGTCGATTGCTGTGCACGAATGTATACACTCGTGCACAGTGGCGTCAAG
>NZ_DAOMPX010000135.1:0-2965 GCF_035445025.1 Citricoccus sp.
TCAACACCGTCATGCACACGCAGCGTCTCATAAGGCTGATGCGCCGTCATGCCAGCAACCTACCCCGCCGTCATCGCCGGCGCTATGCCGACGGTCCCCCGATGCGCCCCCGGACGGTGGAGGCACCGCGGAGGGTGGTTCTGCTCCTCGGCGCAGGTACCGGTCTGCGCGTCCGCGCATCGTCTGGAGGTCTTCGCCCTCACCCCACACCGGCCTCGTGGGGACGGCACTCTCCGCCCGGGCCGGTGGGTACCGCTGTCCGTCCCACCCAGCCCGCCGAGGTGGCGGCCTGGGTGGGACGGACGGGATGGCGAGATCTCGGTGGCGGGACAGACGGTTCAGGGGGCGAGGGCCGGATCCTGAGCGTGGACGTCCCGGTCCTCGAGCTCCTGGCGGACCTTGGCCTCGTGGAGGGCGCGCAGGGCGGCGTGCTCGGGGTTGCGGCGCAGCTTCAGGTAACCGAGGCCCAGGACCAGGAACCACACCGGGGTGACGAGCAGGGCAGCCCGGGTGTCGGCCTGGGTGGTCATCGCCCAGATGATGAACCCGAAGAAGGCCAGCACCACGTAGGGCATGAACGTACCGCCGGGCATCTTGAACGCGCTCACGGCGTGCAGTTGCGGGCGGCGACGGCGGTAGACGAGATAGCTGACGAGGATGATGGACCACACGAACATGAAGCACAGGGCCGAGACGGTGGTGACCAGGGTGAAGGCCTCGGCCACGCTGCCCTCGGCATAGAGCAGTGCGACGCCGGCGAGCAGGAACATGCAGGAGAACAGCAGCGCGTTCTTCGGGACCTTCCGGGAGGACAGCCGGCCGAAGGCCTTGGGGGCGTCGCCCTCCGTGGCCAGGCCGTAGATCATGCGCGAGGTGGAATAGATCCCGGAGTTGGCCGAGGAGGTGGCGGAGGTCAGGACGATGAAGTTCACGACCCCGGCCGCGCCGACCAGCCCGGCCAGGGCGAACATGCCCACGAACGGTGACTCATCCGCGCTGTAGGCGGTCCAGGGCTTCACGGCCATCAGGATGATCAGCGCACCCACATAGAACAGCAGGATGCGCACCGGGATGGAGTTGATCGCCCGGGGCAGGTTCTTCTCCGGATCCTTGGCCTCGGCCGCGGTGGTGCCGACCAGCTCGATGCCGACGAAGGCGAAGACGGCGATCTGGAACCCGGCGACGAAGCCCATGAAGCCGGTGGGGAACATGCCGCCGTGCGTCCAGATGTTGTCGAAGCTGGCCTGGACGCCATCGTTCTCGAACCCGGTGATGATCATGACCAGGCCGATGACGATCAGGGCCACGATCGCCACGATCTTGATCAGGGCGAACCAGAACTCGGTCTCGCCGAAGGCCTTCACCGTGGGCAGGTTCAGGCCCAGCAGCAACGCGATGCAGGCGATCGCGGGGATCCACAGGGGCAGGTCGGGCCACCAGAAGGAGACGTAGTAGGCGATGGCGACGACGTCCGCGATCCCGGTGACGACCCAGCAGAACCAGTAGGTCCACCCGGTGAAGAACGCGGCCCAGGGCCCGAGAAGGTCACCGGCGAAGTCGGCGAAGTTCTTGTAGTCCGTGTTGCTCAGCAGCAGCTCGCCCATGGCGCGCATGACGAAGAACAGCATGAAGCCGATGATCATGTAGACGAAGATCACCGAGGGCCCGGCCACCGAGATGGTCTTCCCCGAGCCCATGAACAGGCCGGTGCCGATGGCTCCGCCGATGGCGATCAGCTGGATGTGCCGGTTGGACAGGGCCCGCTCCAGATGCGGGGACTGCTCGGTAGTGCTCACGGGGCGTGCTGGGGTGAGGGTCATTGAGGAACTCCAGTAAGTTGCGCGGTGTGCCGCGTCGTCCGTGGGTTCCTCCCCCTCTGTTGCACGGCCTGAGAGTTTCGCCCCACCCGGAGGGGGTGGGACTTGCTCCGTCGGCGAGCACGGAGAACTCCGCGCTACTTTCCAGAGATGCCTCGGTGCGGCGGTCCGGGGACCTGAGAGTTTCCTGGGGAGGAATTGCTCCTACGGTGCCCGACCGGTGTTCTGGTCGGGGCTCTCCCGCCGCACGTCAACGGCCATTCGACTGTGACAGCCCTCACATCCTAGGTGACAGTCACCTCGGCGCACAATGGATTTTCGAATTTCCGCACCGAATCCTGCTCCGCACGGCCCGGCGGCTGCGGGGGCGGTGAGACAGGGGCATCCGCAGCAGGACCGCGGCGAGGAGGACCTGTGTGACCCAGGATGACGTGAATGCGAGTGCCGTTGCACTCGGCAGAAAGTACGTATACGCTGTGACTGCAATCACATAGTCTGGCCGTTCACGTGCGGCGGGAGAGTCCCGTCCAGCATTCGTGGTCGGGCGCCGTAGGAGCAATTTCCTCCCCGGGAAACTCTCAGGCCCCCGTACCGCCGCACCGAGGCGCATCTGGAAAGTAGTGCGGAGTTCTCCGTGCTCGCCGAAGGAGCAAGTCCCACCCCGTCCGGGTGGGACGGAAACTCTCAGGCTGTGCAACAGATCGGGGAGGAACCCATAGACACCGCGGGAGACCGCGCAGACCTCTGGAGTTCCTCTCATGACGATCACCCCAGCCCGCCCCACCGCCGCTGAGCTCAGCGACCACTCCTTCGCCGAACGTCACATCGGTCCCGGCCCGCAGGCAGCGACCCAGATGTTGCGCACCCTGGGGTACGACAGCCTCGACGAGTTGGTGGACACGGCGGTGCCGGTGGACATCCGCCAACAGGATCGGCTGGAATTGCCCGAGCCCCGTTCTGAGGCCCAGGTCCTGGCGGACCTGCGGCAGATGGCCTCCAAGAACGTCCTCAAGACCCAGATGATCGGCCAGGGTTTCTACGACACCCTCACCCCGCCGGTGATCCTGCGCAACGTCCTGGAGAATCCGGCCTGGTACACCGCCTATACCCCCTACCAGCCGGAGATCTCCCAGGGCCGGCTGGAGGCC
>NZ_DAOMPX010000136.1:0-2755 GCF_035445025.1 Citricoccus sp.
GCTCCACCACGGCACCCAGGGCCGTCAGGGCCCGGATCATCAGGCGGGAGTCCCGGCTGTCCAGGACGCCCCGCAGCACACTGGGCCCCTGGGCCAGCGCGGCGAGGACGAGGTAGCGGTTGGTCAGCGACTTCGATCCCGGGACACGCACCGTGCCGCGGACCGGACCGGTCGGCTCGGGGGCGGGCCAGGGGTCGGTGAGGGGGGAGGCCGAGGCTGTTGTGGTCACCCACCCAAGATACCGGCCGCGGAATATCCGCGCCCGGGGGGTTGCTGTACCCGGTACCGCCACGAGGACGGTGGCACCGGCCCGGCCGGTGCCGGACGATGACGAGCGAGACGAGTGAAGGGACGGTTCCATGGCCCCTGGTGCAGCGACCCTGGCAGGACCTGCCGCGGACGTAGACTGGGCGACGATGGAAACGCACAAGACCGCCCAGGCTCCCTCCGAGCACGATGACCCCGAGGTGGACCTCACCGCGGAGTCCGACGCCGCCCGCCGTCAGCGCTTCGAGCGCGATGCCCTGGAGTACGTGGACCAGCTGTACTCGGCGGCCATGCGCATGACGCGCAACCCTCAGGACGCCGAGGACCTGGTCCAGGAGGCCTACACGAAGGCCTACTCGTCCTTCCACCAGTACCGCCCGGGGACCAACCTCAAGGCCTGGCTCTACCGGATCCTGACGAACACGTACATCAACCTGTACCGCAAGCGCCAACGGCAGCCGCAGCAGGCGGCCACGGACACGGTCGAGGACTGGCAGATGGCCAAGGCCGCCCAGCACACCTCCACCGGGCTGCGCTCCGCCGAGACGGAGGCCCTGGACCACCTGCCGGACTCCGACGTCAAGGACGCCCTGCAGGCCATCCCGGAGGAGTTCCGGCTCGCGGTGTACTTCGCGGACGTCGAGGGGTTCGCCTACAAGGAGATCGCGGAGATCCTCGACATCCCCATCGGCACGGTGATGAGCAGGCTGCACCGCGGGCGCAAGCTGTTGCGCGGACTGCTGACGGACTACGCCCGCGAGCGCGGCATCACGGTCGAGCCGAAGACCCCGAGGACACGGAAGGCCGCCCCGAAGAAGGGTGGCACGAAGACCACGACCAGCAAGAACGCGGAATCCGACGCCGGCGCCACCGGCGGGACCGAAGAACAGGAGGCGGGCAGATGAGCGCGGACTGCGAGAAGATCGGCGACTGTGAGGACGCCCGGATCCAGCGGCTCTACGAGTACCTCGACGGTGCGCTGACGCACGAGGACCTCGAGGAGGTGCGCAGCCACCTGGAGGAGTGCACGGAGTGTGCCCACGAGTATGACCTGGAGTGCATCATCCGCTCCGTGGTCCGCCGCAGCTGCACCGAGAAGGCGCCGGACGCCCTGAAGGTGAACATCATGGCGCGGATCAGCCAGATCCGGGTGGAGGCAGGCCACTGACCCCGGGCCGTCCGCTGCGGACGGCCCGCCGGCAGGACCGGCCACAGACGCAACAGACCCCGCCGGCCGGGACGGTTCGACCGTCCTGACCGGCGGGGTCTGGTGCATTCCGGGGCATTGCCTCCGGCCGGGCCTCAGGTGTTGGGCCGCTTGCCGTGGTTGGCGCCGCCCTTGCGGCGATCGCGCCGCTTGCGTCCACGCTTGCTCATCGCGTTTCCTTCCGGTGATGGGAACGGACCCGCGCCGCACGGGCGCGTTCCTGTGCTGTCCCGGTGCGTGACAGCACCATCCAGTTTCGCATACCCCGCCGGTGCCGGACAAAGCGGTGCACCTCCGCGGGGTCCGGCCGGCCGCGACGCCGGCACGGGGGTCAGGCGGTGGGCTCCGGCACGTTCAGCCACTGGTACCACCCGCGGTGGAGCACCAGCCAGGCGATGAGCCCGTATCCGGCCTGCCCGGGCAACCCCTGGCCGGCCGCGAGGTCGTTGCGCCACTGCTCGTGGTTGACCAGCGGGGTGAAGGTGTCCACGTAGTAGTGGTGCCGGCGGTCGGCCACGTCCATGTACGCCGCGTTCAGCTCGGAGAGCCGGGCGTTGCGTTCCCCGTCGAGGGACGGCACGGGGCCGACCACGAGGGTGGCGATGTCCAGCTGGGCGGCACGGTCCAGGACGTTGGCGAGGTTCAGCCGGGCCCGGGCCGTGGAGGACTCCAGGTCCAGGTCGAGGTCGGACAGGCCGATCACCAGCCGGTTCTCGGTGTCCTGGCCGTACCGCCGTGCGGACTCCGCCTGCCAGCGCTGGGACAGTGCCTCGGTGCCCTCTCCCGGGCAGGCGAGCACGTAGCTCTCCAGCTGGACACCCGGTGCCGAGGTCTTGGCCAGGACGCGTCCCAGCCAGCCCAGGGCACGGGGGTCGCCCACGCCGGCCAGCAATTCATTGCCGACGGACGCGATGCGGATCCGACGAATCTCCACGGTCTACCTTTCGATTGCGATGGTCGCCACTGTAGCAAGGGCCCGACCGGGATCCGGCCCGGCCACCACGAGGATGGCCGGGCCGGATCCCGGTCGGAAACCCCCGGGGCAGCCGCCTGTTGCGGCGCCCCGCGGTGGTCAGCGGGAGAAGGCCTGGTCCAGCAGGACCGACGCCTCCTGGTCGTGACGGGCCTTGGAGCCGGCCGCGGTGGAGGCCGAGGCCGGACGCGACACCAGCGTGACCTCGCGGTCCAGCTGCGGCAGCAGGTTCAGGGCCATGAAGGGCCACGGCCCCTGGTTGGCCGGCTCGTCCTGGACCCAGCAGACCTGGGCGTCCGGGTACTTGG
>NZ_DAOMPX010000137.1:0-213 GCF_035445025.1 Citricoccus sp.
GAGTTGAAGGTCTGGGACAAGCGCATCCCGGGCCTGCTCGGCCCGGCCCGGTTGCGGGTCCGCCCGGCGCTGGCCAATCAGGCCGTGACCTTCCAGGCCGGCCTGCCCCTGGGGCTGGTGCTGCCCGATCACATGCTCATCCCCGACACCCTCCGGGAGTTCTTCTAATGACCGATCTCCAGAGCCCGCCCGTCCCCGCCGTGGGGGAGTCGT
>NZ_DAOMPX010000137.1:223-2693 GCF_035445025.1 Citricoccus sp.
CCGGGAGTTCTTCTAAATGACCTCCACCCAGACCACCACCCCCACCGTCCCGGAACAGTCCCTGACGCTGTCGAAGAAGGACCTGGCCCGGCTCAAGCGCGCCGAGGCCAAGCGCCAACGCCAGGCCCGTCGGGCCCGCCCGAAGGCGTCCCAGCAGTGGCGTGAGGCCCGCCAGGCCGCCCGGCACCGGCCCGGCCCGCGGGGGTGGAACCGGGCCGGTGGCGGCCCGGTGGACGTCATCGAGGCCCCCTTCGAGCTGCAGGGCACCACGGTGCAGGTCTGCGGGTTCTACCCGTTCTCCGCCGGGGCCGGGCTTCCGGTGATCGGCACCCCGCTGGGCTATCACCTGCGCCGCCGCTCCCTGGTCTGCGCGGACCCGGTGTCCTGGTTTAGGGCCGGGATCATCTCCAACCCGAGCGCGTTCATCCTCGGCCAGCCCGGACTGGGCAAGACCTCCCTGGTGCACCGAATGATCACCGTGCTGGCCGACTGGGGTGTCATCCCGCTGGTGCTGGCCGACACCCGCCCGGACTACGTGCACACCATCCGTGACCTCGGTGGCCAGGTCATCCGGTTCTCCCCGGGCCAGGGCCACATCAACCCGATGGACCTCGGTCCCATCGTGGGCCGGCTGGCGGGGATCAAGGACCCTGCCGAGCGGGCCAAGGCCCTGGAGGAGATGGCCTCGCGGCGCCGGTCGTTGATCGCCGGGGTCGTGGGCATGATGCTCGGCCGCGAGCTGGCCCCGCACGAACGCTCCGTGCTGGCCACCGCACTGTTCGACCTGGACCCCGAACTGACCTCCCCGCCGCTGCTGGGGGACGTCATCAACCACATCACCACCCGCCCGCAGTCTCTGCGCGCGGTGACCCTGACCCATGACAACGACGCCGAGTACGACACCCGGGTCCGCGACGTCCTCGACGCGCTGATCTCTCTCGGGCCGTCGGGGATGTACGGGACGATGTTCTCCGAGCCGACCTCCGAGCACATTCAGGTCGGGCGTCCGGCCGTGTTCGACATCTCCGGGGTCAACGAGAACGACCACGTGCTCATGGCCGCCGTGCAGTCCTTGTGCTGGAACCTCGGCAGCGCGACCGTCTCGGCGGAGGCGTACCTGGCCGCCGATGAGGGCCGGCGGCGCAAGACCTACTTCCTGGTCATGGACGAGCTGTGGCGGATCCTGCGGGCCTCGGCCGACATGGTGCACTTCATCGACGCGATCACCCGCCTGAACCGGGGCCGGATGATGGCCCAGGTGATGGTCACCCACACCATGAACGACCTCAAGCTCGCCGAACCGCACCTAACGGCCACCGCGTGGGGGTTCGTGGAACGCTCCGCGATGGTCTTCCTCGGCGGACTGGCCGAGGGCGAGATGGGCAACCTGCGAGAGGTCTTCGGGCTCTCCCGCGCCGAGGTCGCCCAACTCTCGGACTGGATCGCCGAGGCCCCCGTGGACGCCTGGACCGGCAAGGCCGGGCTGCGCCCGGGGGCCGGGAACTTCCTGCTCAAGACCGGCAAGGACGCCGGGGTCCCCCTGCACGTGCAGCTCACCGACCTGGAGATCGACAACACCAACACCAACCGCGACTGGGACATGGTGCAGTGATGGCCTCGCGCTGTAACCATGAAAGAGGCGTAGGAGTGGTGCCGACCAGCTGGCTGATGCCGTGGGTCGTTCTCGCAACCATCGCACTCCTGATCGCCAGATTCGTCTTCGGCGTCGAGGACTCCCTGGTGCTGTGGGTGGTCCTCGGGGGGTGCGTGGCAATCGTGCTGACCCACGTGGCCCTGATGATCGCCTATACCTTCGGGTGGACGATCTGGGACCTGATCGACCGTGCCCCGAACCCCACCATCACCGCCGCCGACCGCGACGGACTCGCCCGCGACGATGAGGACCAGGTGGCCTGATGCTCTCCGATCCCCGCCCCGGCCGGCGCACCCAGCCGGCCTCCGCCGAGACCGGCTGGGTCCTGGCCGCCGGCGCCCTGACCGCCCTGATCGGCGCCGTCGTGCTCTGGATCGTGGGGGCTTGGCTGGACCCCAACACCGACACCGACGCCGCCGGTGGACCGGTGGGCCTGCTCGCCGCCCAGGCCACCGGCGAGCTCCCGGTCGGCGGTGTGCAGCTGGCCGTGTTCGGCCTCGGCCTGCTGCTGTTGCTCGGGCTCGGGGCCGCGTTCGTGGTGGTCGCCCTGCGCACCTCGAAGCGGCGCAGCCGCGTGGACCATCTGGCGCCGAAGATGGCCAAGGCCCGCGAGTTCGACGCCCTCACCGAACCGGCCATGACCACCGATGCCGAACGACTCCGGGCTGATGGGGCCGGTCCGGGGGTGCCGCTGGCCAAGCTGGTCAACAACGGCAAACGACTCTTCGCCTCCTGGGAATGGGTGCAGATCTGGCTCATGGGTCCCCGCGCGGGCAAGACCACCAGTGTGTGCGTCCCGCAGATCCTGGAGACCCG
>NZ_DAOMPX010000138.1:0-2619 GCF_035445025.1 Citricoccus sp.
CAGTCCTGGGGGCTGGTGCGGTTGGCCCCGAAGAAGGGCGGCGTCGTCACGGTGGTCTCCCCCACCGAACGGCGGGACCTGCTGGACGTGCGGGCCACCCTGGAGATCCGCAGCGTCCAGGTCATCGCCGGTTCCGCGGCCGACCGGACGTCGCTGGCGGCGACCCTGCGCGCCAGCCTGGACGCGCAGCAACGCGCCCTGGACGCCGGGGACCTGCTGGACTTCGCCGGGGAGGACTTCGGGTTCCATTTGAGGATTATCGAGGCTGGTGGCAACACCGTGGTGGCGGAGATGGCCTCGGACCTGGGCCCGCGGTTCGCCCGGCTGACCCACCTGGCGGTCAGCGGCGGTGGTGAGGCCGCCCGCCTGTTCCGCGCGGAGCACGAGGCGCTGATCGGGCCCATCGAGGCCGGGGATCCCGCCGCCTTCGCCGCCGCCGTGCGCGAGCACCTGCGTTCCGCCCATTTCCCGGAGGAGCTGGCGTGAGCCACAGGAACCCCGGGCGTTGGGGTGCGGCCGGGCCCGCCGCGCCTAGCGGTGGCGCCTGCTGGCTGCGGGTGGCCCCGGCGGTGTTCGTCCTGGCTTGGGGCGGCAACCACTTCACCCCGCTGCTGCACCTGTACGAGGAGCTCGGCCATTACGCCCCGTGGCAGGCCAACCTGTTGCTCGGGCTGTACGTCGTCGGCCTGGCCCCGGGCCTGATGATGGCGGCCGCGGTCTCGGACCGTCGCGGCCGCAAGCCCGTGCTGCTGACAGGGTTGGCCGCCGCGGCCGCCGGCAGCATCCTGTTGGCGGTGGGCCTGCACTCGTTGGTGCTGCTGGGCGCCGGCCGCTTGCTCGCCGGCCTGGGCGTCGGGGCGGCCATGTCCGTGGGCGGCAGCTGGATTAAGGAGCTGTCCACCGCCCCGTATGACCAGCACGCGCCGGCCGGGGCGGGGGCGCGCCGGCCCTCGCTCACGCTGACCCTGGGCTTCGCGATCGGCGCCGGCGTCACCGGCTGCCTCGCCCAGTGGGGACCGGCCCCGGCCCAGACTCCCTACGCCGTGCACCTGGCCCTGGCGGCCGCGGCATTGCCGCCCCTGCTCACAGCCCCCGAGACCCGCACCGCCGCGGGACACAGCACCCGGGGCGTGGACGGACCCTGGTGGACCGACCTGCGCGTGCCGGCGGTGGCCGACCGCCGGTTCACCCGGATCGTGCTGCCGGCCGCGCCGTGGGTCTTCGCGGCCGCCGGGGTGGCGTACGCGGTCATGCCGGCCGTGGTGGCCCCGAAGCTCGGTGAGTGGGCCACGGCCTATGCGACCGCGCTGAGCGTCGTGACCCTGGGCTGCGGCGCGCTCGTCCAACCGTTCGTGGCCCGGATCGACCGGCGCACCCGTGGCCGCGCGCTGTCCATCGGCCTGGCGGTTATGTCCCTGGGCATGGTCCTGGCCGTGGTGGCCTGCCTGCTGCGCCAACCGGTCTTCGCCCTCGCCGTGGCGGTGGTCCTGGGTCTGGCCTACGGAACGACCGTCGTGGCGGGGCTGGCGCACGTGCAGGCGATCGCCACGCCCCGGGACCTGGCCGGGCTCACCGGCGTCTTCTACGCGCTGGCCTACTCCGGCTTCCTGCTGCCCACCCTGCTGGCCGTGCTGCTGCCGGTGGCCCCCTACGCCGCTTCGCTCACCGCGGTCGCCGGGGTCTGCCTGCTGTGCCTGGCCGTGGTCGCCGGCGGGCTCTGGCGACTACGGCGAGCCGGTCCGGCCGGGGAACCGGCCTAAATATAACTCCCCGGGTGGCGGTGAACGCGGGCCAAGCGGCCCTGGCCGCTAATACCGGTGTGCGTCGCTGGGGACTGTCGTGGCAGAGCCAGTCCAAGTAGGTCCGGGCGCGATCAACATCGGAGCCGTCAGACGGTGGTAGGCCCACTCGGTGGCCAGGGTGCGGTTGAAACGCTCCACCTTGCCGTTGGTCTGGGGCCGGTAGGGGCGGGTGCGTTTGTATTTGACCTGCACCCCCAGGGCCTGACCGAAGTCACGGGATCGGTAACAGGCACCGACATCAGTCATCACCGTGGCAGCCGTGAGACCAGTCTCGACAAAGAAGATGTGAGCCCGAAGCCATAAAAGCGCCGAGGTATGGCCGTGCTCGCCCTCCAGGATCTCCGAGCAGGCCAGACGGAGCACTCGGACCTCTCGCAAAGGCAGTAGCCAGTGATGTTCCTGACATCGACGCGTCAATGGCTGCACCCTCATGTGTCAAGAGCCCGCTAACGACGCATACGACGACTGTCGTCGCCTCGCCTGCAGCAGGTTCCATCCGGGCCAAGCGTCCCAATGGTCCAGGGGGCGTCTGGACAATCAGATCCCCGCGCGCACGACTTCTCCACCTCCTGCCGTCAGCATGGGTTTCAGCCGGCGACTGGAAACCGCAGAGATAAGCGAAGGAATTTCTGCAGGGTCATCGCGAGGACACCCGATCGGTCACCCGGCGGCGTCCCCCACGGGGATCCCCTCTGGACGGGGGGCGCCGTCCATTGCCGTCCCGGCGGGCCTGCCGGGGGCGCAGCCGGGTGTGCCATCCTCGGGGTATGGCGCGGACCTGGTTATCGGTGACGGTGGAACTGCTGGGCGGGGGCGG
>NZ_DAOMPX010000139.1:0-2619 GCF_035445025.1 Citricoccus sp.
CCTGGCCCAGGCAGCGGCACGCCTCCAGGTTGGCCAGGGCCGAGTTCTGCTGCCAACCGCGGATCTCCGAGGCGGTCCCGCCCACCAGTTCGGCGTAGTGGTGGGCCTCCGTCAGCAGGCGGTCGGCCAAGGCGGCCCAGGAGGCGTAGGGCCGGTCCCGGCGCAGGGTCCGGACCTGTGCCAGGGCGGTGTCCGGGTCCCCGCGGAGGGTGCGCAGCAGCGCCAGCAACTGGGCGTGCGCCGACCAGAACTCGTCCGTGTCCGGTTCGGCCGGCAACCCGGCCAGCACCTCGCCGGCCGCCTCCAGGTCCAGTGCCGCCAGGGCGCACCAGGCACGGGCGAGGTCCCCGCACCGGCTCACCTGCTGCCGGCCCCGGCCGACCCTGGACAGCGGTCCCTCCAGTTGCGCCACCCAGGACCGGGCCGGCTGGAACTCCCCCTGGTGCGCCGCGAGCAGGGCGAGCTTCGACAGGGCGTCGGCCTCCAGGAAGTCGTGGCTGCCGTGACGGGCCAGGTCCAGGGCGCTGGTGTAGGCCAGTCCCGCCTCGTCAAGCCGGTCGGCCAGGTGCAGGCACAGGCCCGCGTGCAGTTCGGCGATGCTGGCCAGGGGGATGCTGATGGGCCCGGAGTCCAGCGCCCCCCGCACGGCGCGCCGTAACTGGACCGCGGCGTCGGCGGCGGCCGCGTAGTGGCCGGACAGGCGCAGGTAGCTGATCTCCACCATCCCGTACGCCACCGCACGACCGTTCGGCGTGAGGTACTTGCGGGCGGCGCGCGCCCTCAGCCGCGTCGCGGTCCGGTCCTTGCGCAGGTCCGGTTCCACGGTCGGCAGGGGCAGGGTCAGTCCCTCGGACCCGGCCGAGGCCATGATCCGCAGGGCCACGCGCAGGTGGTCCTTCTGGGCGAGCACGGGCTCGGGGATGCGGGCCAGCAGCGCCCGGAGGTACCGCGCGTCGGACGTGAACAACTCGGCGGCCCGGTCGGCCAGCACGGTGTCGAAGGGTATCCATGCCCCGCGCCGGGCCGCGGTCTCCAGGGCCACGCCCACCCGCCCGGCCCGGTCCGTGGCCTCCACCGCGGCGCGCACCATCGCCTCCACCCGGTCGGGCGCCTTCTCCTGCAGGCAGTCCGTGAGGCACCACCGGACCAGTTCGGGCATGAACCATCCTCCCGTGCCGTCGTCACGGATCAGGGCCTCGGTGGCCAGGTCCCGCAGCGCCGGCGCCGGCGACCCGCTGGCCGGCTGGAACTGGCGCAGGACGGCGTCACTGAACTCGGGCAGGTAGGCCGTCTCGGCCATGACCCCCCAGGGGTCGCGGGCTCCCAGCCATTGCAGCAGGGGAACGATCAGGGCCTGACGCGCTGCCCGGGGGGACGGCGACGGGACGAGCAGTGCCCGGACGGCCACGAGCCACCCCCCGGTGAGACGGTAGACCGTCTCCGGATCCGCCGATGCCGGCCGGGCCGGCCCGCCCGGTGGCGGTTGCGCCAGCGTGCCGATCTCCTCGGCGGTCAGCAGCACGTCCGTCGCGTCGGCCAGACGGCACGGGTGGACGGCCGCCACGTCATGGATGGGCGCGTTCGCGCTGGCCACCACCGCCACCGGACCGTCCCGTTCGGCCAGGCAGCGTCCGACCCGCCGGCTGAACGCCTCGGCGTCCTCGAGCGCGCTGTCCCACTGCAGGACCCGTTCCTGCGCTGCGGCGTCCGGGGCTTCCGGGGACGATCCCGGTCCCTGTTCCACCCAGCCGGCCGCGAACCATGCCGCGCCCGTCCCGCCGGGCGCCCGGATGATGAGCAGCCGCTCGTCCGGGACCGGCTGCCGCCGGAATCGTCGCAGGGCAGGGTGCGGCTGCCCCGCCCCGTTCGACCGCGACGTTCCCGCCGCCTGAACGTGGCTCAGACCTGTGTCCTTCATTGAGTTCTCCCCTCTCAGCGGCCAGTTTCTCATGTCCGGACCGGTCCGGAGCGTCCTGCATCACACCACCGGGCCACCGGGACCTTGACCGTTCCACGGCACGGGCCGGATCATCGGCTGCACGGCGGCCGGCCCTCCACGTGACCCACCCACGGGACCCACCCACCGTTCACCCGTCCGGCCGCGCAGGAAGGCGCTCATGGAGGTCATCGACCTGACCCGCATCACCCCGGACCTCACACCCCTGGTCGGCGGCAAGGCGGCCGGGCTGGGCGCGCTCATCGCCGCGGGCGAGCGGGTGCCCGCCGGGTTCTGCCTGACCACCGCGGCGTACCGGGCCGGGGCCATCCCCGAGGACGCGGTCCTGACCGCCTACCGCGCCCTCGGCGGCGGCCCGGTCGCCGTGCGGTCCAGCGCCACGGCCGAGGACCTGCCCGGCGCCAGCTTCGCCGGCCAGCAGGACACCGTCCTCGGCGTGCAGGGTGAGGCAGCGCTGCTCGAGGCCATCCGGCAGTGCTGGGCATCCCTGGGTAGCGAGCGCGCCGTCGCCTACCGGGCCGGGCAGGGACTGCAGGACGCGGAGCTGGCGATGGCCGTCGTCGTGCAGGAGATGATCACCCCGAGCGTCGCCGGGGTGATGTTCACGGCCAACCCGCTGACCGGCACCCGCACCGAGACCGTCATCGACGCGGTCCCGGGCC
>NZ_DAOMPX010000140.1:0-2561 GCF_035445025.1 Citricoccus sp.
CGGACCGGGGCCGCGCCGGCGGCGCGTGCGGCGGTGCAGTTCTTGAAGTAGACGGCCGCCGCCGTCGTGGGCGGGGCAGGGGTGTAGGTCCTGCGGGGCGCCGGCGTCTGGGCCTTCCTCGGCGTCAGCTCCGGGGCCCGGGTCCTGCTGGGCGCCTGGGCCGACGGGGCCGGGGCGGGTGACTGCGTGGAACGGGTGATGACCGAATACGCGGTCGCGGCGGTCTGCGCGGTGGGGAGGGCCTGGTCCGGGCAGCCGTCGAGTACGCGGGTCATGGCGTCCTTCTCGGCGGAGGTCACCCAGAGTCCGTATTCCGCCTTGACGGCGATCTGCCGGGCGACGTAGTCGCAGCGGAACGACCGGTTCGGTGGCAGCCAGGAGGCGGCGTCGGAATCGGACTTCTGGGCGTTCGCCGGTCCGTCCACGGCGAGCAGGTTCACCGGGTCGTTCGCGAACCGGATCCGCTCGTCCGCGGAGAGCTGCCGGGCACCCTTCTGCCAGGCGTCGGACAGGGCGACCACGTGGTCGATCTGCACGTCGTTGGATGTGTCCTGGCCGCGGAGGAAGTGGATCTCGGTGGCGGTGTAGGGGTCATCGAGCACCCCGGAGAGGACCACGCAGTCATGGGTGCCGGGCTTGAACCGCTCCCCGGCCAGGTCGCGGGCCAGCATGTCGTTGCGGGTGTCGCAGCCGTTGCGGTCGACGTCCGCCCACGCCGGGCCGAATTGGTCCCGGCCGTAACCGGTCTTCGGCGCCCGTCCCTTCACCGGCAGGGCCTCCAGGACGGCCAGTGCGGTCCCGGCCGCTGCCGGTCCGGAACCCTGGCGCTGCGGGGCGATGGTCGGTGACGGCGTGCCGGTGGCCAATGACCGGTCTGCCGTGGCCCGCGGGTGGGGGGCCGGGGTGGTGGCCGCGGTCGATGCGGCCTGAGCACTGGGGGTTGTCGGGGTCGCGGCAACGCTCGCCGCGGCCGTCGTGGCCGTCGTGCTGGCCGTGGGGGTGGAGGAGGGGCTGTCCGCGCCCGGGACACACCCGGTGGTGACCAGGACGAGGGCCAGGGCTGCGGAACCTGCGGACAGGAGGCGCTGGAGATTCATGGAGACGGTGCTTTCGGGGATGACGCCGGGTGCTGACCGGGATCCGGTCAGTGGGGTGCCCGCGGAGGCATCGCGGGACACGGTGACCCAGGCGGGTGAGACGGTGGGGTCATTCCAGTATCGCCGATGGTCACGGTCAAAACCGGGATTGACCCACTCGAATCTCTGCCCACCGGTGACGGCGCATCGTCCGGCGGCCGAACCCCTGTCTGGAGAGCAGGCATTGTCTGGGCAACAGGCACCCCGGGTGGCCGACGAGTCGTCGTGCGGCACCCGGGGTGTCCTGCGCAGGGACTGGAGAGATTGACGCGAGGAGAAGGGCCGCGGGGTGAGCGAGGACCCTGCCCCGGTCCGGTTACAGGCCCGTCTGGTCCACGCCGTAGGTGGCCTGCTCCGCGGTGAAACCCTCGAAGACCAACTGGTCGATCAGGCCCTGCCGCGAGAAGGACGTGAAGTCGAGGTAGTTGGCGGCGGACTGAGCGGCCTGTTCCTTCCAGTCGACCGTCAGGCGGTCCACGGCCCAGGTGGCGTCCGCGGTCGAGTACCCCTCGAACTCCAGCTGGTCGATCAGGCCCGGCCGGGAGAAGGCGGTGAAGTCCAGGTATTTCTCGGCGGACCGCAGGGCGTTCTGCTGGCTCACCGTACCGGCCGTGGCCGCAGCCTCCTCGGCGGCCTGTGCCTCAGCCTCAGCCTCAGCCTCAGCCTTGGCCTCAGCCTTGGCCTCAGCTTCTGCCTCGGCCTCAGCCTCTGCTTCGGCCTCCTGGGACGCCTGGGCCTCGGCTTCCGCCTTCACCTCAGCGTCGATCTTCCTAGTGGCCTCAGCCTCAGCCGCGGCCTCGGCGGACTCCTGGGCCTTCTTCTCAGCCCGGGCGCTGGCCTCTGCCCCCGTGTCTTCGGTGGGCTGGGCGGTCGAGGGGCTGGCGATGGACGTGCCCTGCGGCGCGGCCTCCGTCTCCGGGACGTCCCCGCCGTCACCGGCGATCCCTGCGGCGACGAACAGGGCCAGGAGGCCGGTGGGCAGGATGAACCGCTTCTTGCGGTACCAGGGCCGTGCGGACTTCTTCGCAGCCTGGTCGGTGTAGGGGGACGTGACAACAGGGTCGTGGGGCGAGGTGCCCGAGGGGAATGACTGGTTCCCGGTCATGGGAAGCTCCTTCATGAGACTCGCGGGGGAAGCGATGGTCGGTGTCACACGGCAGTGCGGTGGGGACTGCAATGCCGCTTCTCCGGGGTGCTGCCGGAGCAGGGATCGAAGGGGATGTCCCGCGTGCGGCGGGTTCGATCGTGGTGGCGACCTTACGCAGGGCGGCGGACACGCTAAGGGAACGCGCTGCCGGACGGCCCTCCGCAGGCCCCGCCCTCGAGAGAGCGAGAAACTTCTCGCTGATTAGGGGTTTGCCCTCAGGCCACCCTCGTCCTCGGCGCCGCCCGGCTCCTCGGGTCCGTGCATCCGGACCAGCCCCG
>NZ_DAOMPX010000141.1:0-2540 GCF_035445025.1 Citricoccus sp.
GCGCAAGAAACCCGCAGCCCGGACCGTGTCCCTCGTGCCACACAAAACAATTGAGTAAAGACTACCACCCAGCGCAACGTGCGGTGAAATCAGGACTGCGGAGGGTACTGGCGGAAGGCCCGCAGGCTGTTGAGCTCCGCCAGCCGCAGTCCGGCCAGGCGGCGCAGGTCCGCGTCCGCGCGGTACTCGAAGGGCCGGATGACGCGGCCGGCCCGGGCGGCGCGGCGGATCGCCTCGCGTTGGTCCGCCGAGGCGTGACGGCGCACGAGCGACAGCGGGACGGTGGTGGTCAGCACCGGGCCGTCCGTGCTCACCCGTCCCGCGGCCGGCGCCGGCCCCCCGACGGCGTCCGCGACCTCGGGCAGGTACTCCGACAGCAGGTACGGGGCCGGGTTGGCCCCGGCGCCGGTCAGGTAGTAGTGGTTGCGTCCCAGCCGTGGGTTCATCTCCAGGAACTGGGCCCGGCCGTCCCGCGGGTCGACCTTGATGTCGAACATCGCGAAGCCGCGCCAGTCCAGCGCCTCCAGCAGCGCGGTCCCCTGGCGGGCCACGGTCTCGTGCTCCCCGGCCAGCACCGCACGGGCGTTGCCCTCGGTCCCCGGGGCGTGGTCCTCCACGATCACCTCGCCGTAGGACACCAGGCGGGTGGTCCCGGTGCCGTCCCGGAAGAAGGTGGCGATGCCCAGTTGCGAGTCCGGGCCCGGGACGAGCTCCTGCACGATCAGCGAGCCGCGGTAGCCGGCCCCGCTGGCCCGGCCGATCAGCTCACCCAGCTCCTCGGCCCCGTGCACCACGTGCACCTTGCGCCGCCCGGTGAAGCGCACGTCCGCCCAGGCCCCGCCGTCCCCGGCCTTGAGGATCACCGGGAACGCCGGCCCGTCCTCCCCCAGCCCCGCCAGGAACCCGGCGAGGGCGGCGGGCGTGTGGGAGCCGGCGTCGTAGGCGGCGGTGCGCGGGTACGGGACGCCGAGCTGATCGCAGAGGGCGTAGAAGTTCTCCTTCAGCGCGGCCGCGTCCAGCGCTGCCTCGTCCGGGTAGGGCACCGTGTAACCGCGGGACTCCAGGGTGTCCCGGTGGCGGGCGGCGAAGCGCACGAGGTGGTCGTAGCTGGCCAGCAGCAGCAGCGGCCGGCCGGGCACGCGGCCGTTCAGCTCGTCCGCCACGGCCAGCAGCGCCTCCAGGACCGGGCCCTCCTCGGTCATCGGCCCGGCGGGGAACGCCTCCAGGATGCGCGAGTGCCGCAGGTTGCGGTTCACCGCGGTGGGGACCACGGCCGAGACGACCCCGTAGGCCTCGTGGAACTCCCGCGCCAGGGAGTAGGCCCCCACGTCGCCTCCGGTGATGACAGGGACGAAGGACTGCTCGGCGGGAACCATCATGGGCCCCAGCCTACCGGCGGACCCGGCTCGTCATGCCGTTCGCGCTATGGTGATGGGCGTGCCAGAGACCGATCCCCAGCCCCGTGCCCTGACCGTCCGCCGCATCACCACCCAGGAGCATGGGCGGTTCCTGGCGGAGCACGCGGAGTCCTCCTTCCTGCAGAACCCCCACTGGCCGGACGTCAAGGTCGACTGGCGCGGCGAGTCCGTGGGCCTGTTCGACGGGGACATGCTGCGCGCCGCCGCCCTCGTGCTGTTCCGCCGGCTGCCCGTGCCGGTGCCGGTGCTGCGGAACCGCAGCCTGGCGTACATCGCCGAGGGCCCGGTGTTCGACCGGACGCAGGTGCACCTGGAGTCGGTGCTGACCCCGCTCGTGCAGTACCTGAAGTCCCGCGGGGCGTTCCTGGTGCGCGTCGGGCTGCCCGGCGTCGTGCGCCGGTGGGACGGTTCCGAGGTGCGCAAGGCCCTGGCGGCCGGGCAGACGGCGTCCGTCACGGACCTGGAGCCGCTGCACACCGCCCCCGAGGCCGACGACGTCCGCGCCCGCCTGCAGGCGCTGGGCTGGCAGGCCCCGAGCGAGAGCGAGTCCTTCGAGGCCGGCCAGCCGCAGTTCCAGGCGCGCATCCCGCTGCATCCGGAGCTGTACGGCACCGAGCCGGTCAGCCCGGCCAAGGGCCAGGACCCCGAGGACCCCGCCGTGACCGCCGCCCTGAACCGGATGGACTCCACGTCCCGGCGCCAGACCCGCAAGTCCACCCGCTCCGAGCTGACCGTCACCGTGGGCACCGAGGCCGACCTGCCGGCCTGGCAGGCGCTCTACGAGGAGACCGCGCGGCGCGACGGGTTCACCGGCCGGCCGCTGGCCTACTTCCAGCGCATGTTCACCGCCCTGAACTCCTCCCCGGGCAGCGCCTGCACCCTCTACCTGGCCCACTACGGCGAGCAACTGCTGGCAGCGGCCATCTACGTGCGGCAGGGCACCTTCGGCTGGTACGTCTACGGTGCCTCGTCCGCCGAGGAGCGCAAGCGCTACGCGCCGCGGGCGCTGCAGCTGCGCCAGATCGAGGACTCGCTGGCCGCCGGGTGCACCTGGTACGACCTCGGCGGGATGAGCCCGTCGCTGGACCCCGAGTACGAACTGGCCGGGCTGACGCGGTTCAA
>NZ_DAOMPX010000142.1:0-2503 GCF_035445025.1 Citricoccus sp.
CAGCCGTGGCTTCCGGGCTCGGTGTACTCCTGGCTGCGCACGTAACCGACGATCGGCTTGCCGCCGTCACTGGAATGGGAGTACTCCCGGTCCGAGGAGGAGCAGTTCTCGCCCTGGCCGTTGACCAGTTGGACCTCGATCCCGGCGAACGGATCACCCGTGGCCGTCGGCTGGGACTGGTCCGGCAGCAACAGGGCGGACAGGTGCGCCCGCTCACCCGGTTCGATGGTCCCCAGGTTGTAGAACCTCAGCGTCCCGTCGGCGCTGGAATGGGCCCTGGTCTCACCGCGCCCGTACTCGTCCAGGTACTGCCCGGGGGCTAGCTGGGGGGATGAGTGCAGCGTCTCCCCACCGGTGACCGGGGTCCCGGAGGCGACGTACCCCTGGAAGGCCCGGACCGTCTTCGTCTGCAGCTCGGACTCCAGCTCCGTCGCGTTGTCCGCCTGGACGTAGGTGCCGCCCGTGGCCTCGGCCACGCAGGTCAGCTCCTCGCGGGCGGCGTCGTTGACCTTGAAGCCGATGGTGTGCACGGTCAGGCCGATGCCCTTCCCTGCCAGGTCCTGGGCCGCCTCGCAGGCCGGTGGCTCGGAGCAGTTCTCCTCACCGTCGGAGACCAGGATGATGGACTTCTCCCCGTCGATCCCCTCGAGTTCCTGTGCCGCGTGCAGCAGCGCCGCCCCGATCGGGGTCTCACCGACCGCGTCCAGGCCGGCGATCCTCTTCTTGAGCCCGCCGACGTCGGTGGGGCCCACCTTCTGCAGGGTGGTGATGTCCTTGCAGTCCCCCACCGTGTTGGCGCCGTAGACCACCATGCCGAGGTCCGCGCCGTCGGGGGCGTTGTCCAGCAGGGTGGAGGTGGCCTCCTGCGCGGCGGCCAGCCGGGTGGTGCCGGACTCGTCCGCGTCCTTCTCCAGCATGGAGGAGGAGTAGTCCATGACCACGACGACGGGCTGCAGGGCGCGCTGTCCGTCCTGGGCGGCACCGGAGGGGCTGGCCGACGGGGCGGCCTGCGCGGGGGCCGCCAGCAGGCCGCCCAGGAGCAGGGCGAGGGCCGTGACCAGGGCGAGGGTCCGGCCGGGAAGGGCCGGGCCGCACCGGCGCCCGTGGGCGGTGCCCGGGTGCCTCGGGCGGGAGGTGGTGTCCATCATGTGTCCCCTGTACGAGTGATAAGCGGGTGCCTGCGCTGTTTACGGTTGCAAATGTACAGACTGGCCTGGGCCTGGGCAACACGGACCGGTGGGGAGAACTCCCCATGGGCTCAGGGGCGTATCTTTGCCTTCGCAAATGAACGGTTAGGATCGATGCATGTCCTCCCCCGTCACGGAACAGCGCCTGGCCCAGCAGCGCGCCATCTACGGCACGCCCCTGGCAGAGCGGTTCGGGGCCCTGATGAACGTCTACCGGCTCAGCCAGCGGTCCCTGGCCCGCGTGCTGGGGCTGTCCGCGCCCATGCTCTCCCAGCTGATCAACGCCCAGCGCATCAAGATCGGCAATCCGGCCGTCTACGAGCGCCTCGTGATGCTGGAGGAGCGTCAGGACGAACCGGACCACGAGCGGGTGCTGGCCGAGGTGCAGGCCTCGGCCCCGGTCCTCACCACGCACACCTCCCGCGGACGCCAGGCCCTCGCCGGAACCCCCGAGGGTGGTGACGTCGCCGTCCAGCTCGCCCTGTACGCCGGCCCCGAGGCGCTGCTGGCCGCGGCGCAGGCCGCCCGGATGGCCGGTGGGCAGGCCCTGGCAGAGGTGCTCGAGCGGGCCGCCGCACACCACGGCTGACCGGACGGGGCGGCGGCGGGGCCACTGCTACGCCACGTCAGGATGACCGCCCGGACGCCCCGGGGACCGCTGCGCGGCGGCGCGCCCGTGTGATGGGATGGGGCCATGGACTCCTCCGCGTCGCCGTCCCAGCCCGCAGCCCCCACGGCAGCCCAGGCCCCGTCCCACCCCGTGGACTGGGACGTGGCCGCCTCCACCGCGGCGAGGGTGTGCGCCGCCGGACCGCGGTTCACCCGGCACCAGGCCGAACGGGAGGCCGAGGGGCTGCGCCGCGCGGCGGAGGCCGCGGTGGACCACGTGCACCGGCTCACGGGCCTGGACGCCGCCCGGGACCTGCGGGACTCCGAGGTGCTGGTGGTGGACCGGCCCACCTGGACCCGGGCCAACACCCAGGCGTTCTCCACCCTGCTCGGGCCGGCCTTCGACCACGTCCGCGCGTCCCGTCCGGACGAGTACGCCCGCGCGACCAGCGGCTTCGCCCCCACGGCGACCGGCGTGGAGGCCGGGACCGTGCTGGCCTTCCTCTCCTCGAAGGTCCTGGGCCAGTACGAGCCGTTCTGCGCGCTGCCGGGCCCGGACGGGACGGCCCCGGGACCCCAGGGCGGCCGGCTGCTCCTGGTGGCACCGAACATCGCCGAGGTGCGGGTCGAGCTCAACGTGGACCCGGAGGATTTCCGCCTGTGGGTCTGCCTCCACGAACAGACCCACCGGGTGCAGTTCGCGGCGG
>NZ_DAOMPX010000143.1:0-2458 GCF_035445025.1 Citricoccus sp.
ACCTGAACCTGCACAAGACCTTCTGCATCCCGCACGGCGGCGGCGGCCCCGGCGTCGGCCCGGTCGCCGTGGCCGAACACCTCGTCCCGTTCCTGCCCGGCGCGGCAGCGGGTGAGTCCAACGGCCGCACCGGCACCCCGGTGACCTCGGCTCCGTACGGCTCCGCGGGCGTGCTGCCGATCTCCTGGTCCTACATCGCGATGATGGGCGCCGAGGGCCTCACCGAAGCCACCCGTCATGCCCTGCTGTCGGCCAACTACCTGGCCGCCCGTCTGGGTGAGCACTTCCCGGTCCTCTACACCGGGAACGCCGGGCTGGTGGCCCACGAGTGCATCCTGGACCTGCGTGAGCTCACCGCCCGCACCGGGGTGACCGCCGAGGACGTCGCCAAGCGCCTGATCGACTACGGCTTCCACGCCCCCACGCTGTCCTTCCCGGTGGCGGGGACCCTCATGGTCGAGCCGACCGAGTCCGAGGACCTGGCCGAGATCGAGCGGTTCATCGAGGCGATGATCTCCATCCGCGCCGAGATGGACCAGATCCTGGACGGGAGGTTCACCTTGGAGGACTCCCCGTTGCGCCGGGCCCCGCACACCGCCACCGCCGTGTCCGCAACCGCCTGGGACCGCCCCTACAGCCGTGAACAGGCGGCCTTCCCCGTCCCGGGCCTGCGCCAGGACAAGTACTTCCCCCCGGTCGGCCGCATCGACGGCGCCGCCGGGGACCGCACCCTGATCTGTTCCTGCCCGGCGCCCGAGTCCTTCGAGAACTGACCCCGCGCGGCACAGAGCGGTTACGAAAGGTATCACCATGACTGTCAGCACCACATCCAGGCACACCGTCCTCCACGAGGAGCATGCCGCCCTGGGGGCGTCCTTCACCGACTTCGGCGGGTGGGTCATGCCCTTGAAGTACGGTTCCGAGCTCGCCGAACACCACGCCGTCCGAAACGCGGCCGGACTGTTCGACCTGTCCCACATGGGCGAGATCCGGGTGACCGGAGCGCAGGCGGCCGCGTTCCTGAACACGGCACTGGTGGGCAATCTCACCGCGGTCGCGGTCGGGCGGGCCAAGTACTCATTGCTGTGCACCGCGCAGGGCGGGATCATCGACGACCTGATCAGCTACCGGCTGGGCGACGACGAGTACCTCGTGGTCCCCAATGCCGGCAACGCCGGCCTCGTCGCCCAGACCCTGCAGGAGCGCGCGGCCGGTTTCGACGTCACCGTCGTGGACGAGTCCGACCGGACCTCCCTGGTCGCCGTCCAGGGGCCGGCGGCTGAAGCCGTCCTGCTGGAGCTGATCCCGGCCGCCGAACAGGAGCAGGTCACCTCCCTGAGGTACTACGCCTTCGCGGGGGCCACCGTCGCCGGCACCTCGGTGTTGCTGGCCCGCACCGGTTACACCGGCGAGGACGGTTTTGAGCTCTACGTCGCCAACGCCGACGCCGCACCGCTGTGGGCGGCCCTATTGGAGGCGGGCGAGCAGCACGGGCTGATTCCCTGCGGCTTGGCGAGCCGGGACTCCCTGCGCCTGGAGGCCGGGATGCCGCTCTACGGCCAGGAACTCACCCTGGACACGGAGCCCTTCTCGGCCGGGCTGGGACCGGTCGTGTCCTTCACGAAGGACGAGGACTTCACCGGCCGCGAAGCACTCCAGGCCCTGAAGGCCACCGGAACACTCCGTCGACTGGTCGGGATGAAGGGTCTGGGCCGGCGTGCCGCCCGCCCCGGCTACCCCGTCGTCGCGGACGGACGGCACGTCGGTGAGGTCACCTCCGGGGCGCCCAGCCCCACCCTCGGCCACCCGATCGCCCTGGCCTACGTCGAGACGGCGTTCGCCGAACCAGGCAGCACGGTGACGATCGATGTGCGTGGCAAGCCCGAGCCCTTCGAGGTCGTCGCCCTGCCCTTCTATCGCCGTCCGCAGTAGTCCGGCGTCATCAACCCCGGCGACCGCCACCGGTCGTCAACCACCCTTCCTGATTGGAGCACCCATGAGCACCGTCCTACCCGCCCTCCGCTACTCCGCCGAGCACGAATGGATCAACGACGCCTCCCCGGCCCGCATCGGTATCACCGCGGTGGCCGCCGAGGCCCTCGGAGACGTCGTCTACGTCGACCTGCCCGAAGCCGGCTCGACCGTCACCGCCGGAGAGACCTGCGGCGAGATCGAGTCCACCAAGTCCGTCTCCGACCTCTACTCCCCGGTGACGGGAACCGTGGTCGAGGTCAATGACGCAGTCTCGGACAACCCGGGGGTCGTGAATGAGGACCCCTACGGCAATGGCTGGCTGTTCACCGTCGAGGTGAGCGACGAGGGCCCGCTGCTGTCGGCCCAGGAGTACGCCGAGGCCAACGGCGGTGAGCTCGCATGAGCGCGCTGAAGGAGACCGCGGCGGTGACGCAGGTGCCGGTTGAGTTGACGTCGTCGTTGGCGGAGTTGGACCCGGAGATCG
>NZ_DAOMPX010000144.1:0-2400 GCF_035445025.1 Citricoccus sp.
TGAGGTCGTGCAGGAACGGGGTGGCCGCCGAGGTGTGGTTGATCCCGTGCTTCTCGACCAGTTCCACGAACTCCTCGACGTCCCACACGTCCTGGAAGACACCCGTGCCACCGAGCATGATCGGCAGGGAGACGCCGTAGAGGAATCCGGTCAGGTGCCCGAAGGTCGAGGCCATGTGGATGACCGAGTGCTCGTCCAGGCCGAGCCGGTCCGGCCAGGGCAGCGCGCCGGACAGCACCGAGTTGTGGGTGTGCATGACGCCCTTGGGACGGCCCGTCGTCCCGGAGGTGAACATGATGAGCGCCAGCGAGTTCGGGTCGGGACGCAGCGCCGCCAGGTCCACCGGGTCGGACTGTCGGCGGGCACGGCCGCGGGCGAGGAAGTCCTCCCAGGACGTGAAACCGTCCCGGGCCCCCTCACCGTGCACGATCACGGTCTCCCGCAGGTCCGGCAGCTCCGGGCGCAGGCGGTCGACCATGTCCGCGTAGTTGAACTTCCGGAAGGTCTCGGTGATGAACAGCACCGAGGTGCGCGCGGTGGCCGCCATGAAGCCGATCTCCCGGTCGCGGTAGATCGGGATCAGCGGGTTGGCGACGGCGCCGATCCGGTTGGCGGCCAGGTAGATGACCAGCCACTCATACCAGTTGGGCAGCTGGATCGAGACCACGTCGTCGGCCTGGACGCCGGACTCCAGCAGGGCGTGGGCACAGTCCTCGACGTCGGAGGCCAGGTCGGCATAGGTGTGCGCGCCGCGCACGTCGATCGTGCAGGTCTGCCCGGGACGCGCCGCGACGGCGTCGTCCAGGTAGTCGGCCAGCAGCCTGTTCCGCCAGTGTCCGGACGCGGTGTAGGTGGCGATCTCCTCGTCGGTGAGGAGCATCTCGAAGGTGTGGGGCATGGGGTTCTTCCTGGTCGTGCGGCCGTCCCGGGGGTGGCAGCGGGGCAGGGCGGTCAGATCATCGTGAGGCCACCGGAGACCGAGAGGGTCTGGCCGGTGATGTACTTCGAGGCGGGAGAGGCCATGAAGGCCACGGCGTTCGCCAGGTCCTCCGGCTGGGCCAGCCGCCGCAGCGGGATGGACTTCTCCAGGGCCGTGCGCAGCTTGGGGTTCTCGGCGGAGATCTGCTCGAACAGCGGGGTGTCGGCGGGCCCGGGGCAGACGGCGTTGGCCGTCACCCCGTGGCGGGCGGCCTCCCGGGCCAGGGTCTTGGTGAAGGCCACCACCCCGCCCTTGCAGGCGGAGTACACGGCCTCGCCGCTGGATCCCACGCGGGCCGCGTCCGAACCGATGTTCACCACCGTGCCGTGGCCCTGGTCGACCATCCTGCGCACCACGGACTGGGAGCAGTGCAGGACCCCGTAGAGGTTGATGCCGATGACGCGGTCCCAGACGTCCACCTCGGAGTCGAGGAAGGGCCCGACCTTGTCCCAGCCCGCGTTGTTGACCAGGACGTCGATGCGCCCGAAGGTGGACATGACCTGTTCGGTCATCGCGTCCACGGCGGCCCGGTCGGTGACGTTCACTGAGATGCCGATGGAGCCGTTGCCCAGTGCGGCGGCGGTGGCCTCGGCGGCCTCGCCGTTGAGGTCGGCGACGACGACGGTCGCGCCCTCGGCGACGAGGCGGGTGGCGATGCCCTTGCCGATGCCGCTGGCGGCGCCGGTCACGATGCAGATCCGGCCCTGCAGGTTCTCGTCGTTGACGGTGGTGTTCGTGGTCTGTTCAGTCATGGTGTGCTCCATGGGTCGAGTGGTCTGGCGGCCGTGGGTGGCGTCGCCGGGAGGAGGTGGTGGTGGCACCGGTTCAGGGCGCGACCTCGCGGGGCAGGTTCTGCCGCGAGATGATGAGCTTCATGATCTGGGCGGTACCGTCCCCGATCTGCAGGCCGAGGACGTCCCGCATCCGCTGTTCGATCGGCCGGGTGGTGAGGTAGCCGAACTGGCCGTGGGACAGCAGGCACTGGTTGATGACGTCGTAGGCCGTCTTCGGCGCCCACCACTTGCACATGGCCGCCTCCTTGGTGTGCGGCAGGCCCGCGTCCTTGAGCCACAGGGTCTTCTGGCACAGCACCCGGGCCGCGGTCAGCAGGGTGTCCGCCTCGGCCAGCGGGAAGGACAGTCCCTGGAACTTGCTGATGGGCTGGTCGAAGGCCATCCGCTGGCCGGCGTACTCCCAGGTCTCGTCGAGGGTGACCTGGGCGGCACCGATGACCTGCAGGCCGATGAGGGCGCGGGAGAAGTCGAATCCCTGCATCACCTCCGTGAAGCCCTTGCCCTCGGCACCGAGCAGGTTCTGTTCCGGGATCCAGGTGTCCGTGAAGGTGACGAACCCGCGGCCCACGCATTTGGTGCCCATGTCCGGGGTGGCCTCCCGTGCGACGCCGTCGCGGTCGAGTTCCA
>NZ_DAOMPX010000145.1:0-2352 GCF_035445025.1 Citricoccus sp.
CCTGGAGGCCGTGGCCAACGGCGCCTCCCTGGACGAGCTGGGCTTCGCCGAGAACACCGCGGACGCGGAGCCTGCCCTGGCCTGACGATCCGTTCGCCGGGGGAGGCGTTCTCGCCGCGGTGATACCGACCTTGACGGGGTCCGGCCTGACGGGCCGGGCCCCGTCGGTCGTCGGCAGGCTCAGCGCCGAGGGTGCGTCTCGTACATGCGCAGGGCCACGCCCAGCGCCGAGGTGGCGCTGATCGCCATGGCCACCCACACGGCCGCCCGCAGGTCCAGCAGGTCGGCCACGAGCCCGCCTCCCACGGCGCCCACCGCGTAGCCAAGGTCCCGCCAGACCCGGTACACCCCCACCGCGCGCCCCCGCCAGACGGGGTGGGCCACGTCCCCGACGGCGGCCAGCAGGGTCGGGTAGACCATCGCCGTCCCCAGTCCCAGCAGCACGGAGCCCGCGGCCCAGCCGGTGAACCCGGAGCCCAGGGCGACGACCCCCAGGGCTATGGACTGCACGGCCATCCCGGCGGTGATGAGGTGCTTGCGCCCGATCCGGTCGGACAGGGCGCCCGTGACGAGCTGGCCCGCCCCCCACACCCCGGGATACAGGGCCATCAGCACCCCGACCTGCGCCAGCGGCAGGCCCGAGCCGGCGAACAGCAGGGGGAACACGCCCCAGGACAGGCCGAAATTGAGATTGTTGACGAGCCCGGCCTGGCTGGCCGAGGACAGGGCCGGGTCCAGCAGGCTCGTCTGCATCGCGATCTGCCGGTCGGTCAGCGAACCGTGCAGGTGATCGTGGTGACCGTGGGAATGCGGGGCGTGCCCCGCCGCCTCGAGGTAGGCGTGGCCACGGGTCTCCCGGACGAAGAATCCCGTCAGGACCAGGGCGAGGGCCGCGTAGGCCAGGCCCAGCAGGAACGGGGCCGGGCGCAGTCCGACGGTCCCGGCGAGCCACCCGGCGAGCAGCGAGGTCACGGCCACGGCACCGTAACCGGCCGCCTCGTTCAGTCCCATCGCCAGGCCCCGCCGTTCAGGTCCCACGAGATCGATCTTCATCACCACGGTGGTCGACCAGGTCAGTCCCTGGCTGATGCCGAGCAGCACGTTGGCCGCGACGATCCACCACCAGTCCGGTGCCCAGATCAGCAGCAGTGGGACGGGCACCGCCAGGAGCCAGCCGCCCAGCAGGACGGGCTTGCGCCCGTAGCGGTCCGAGAGCGTGCCGGCGAACCAGTTGGCGGCGGCCTTGCTCAGGCCGAAGGCGGCCACGTAGGCGAAGATGAACGTGTAGCCGGACAGGCCGAACTCGGCCTCAGCGAGCAGGGGCAGTACCGTCTGCTGCTGGCCCACCATGCCGCCCACGAGGGCGTTGACCGCCACGAGCAGGGCGAACTGGGCGGCATTCTCTCGCAGGCCGAGCCGCACGGTGGCGGGGGGAGAGGGAGCGCGGGACATGGGGATCCTCGGAAGGGTCGGGGAGGCCGCGGCCGACCGGCCGGGGCACTATTCGGGCAAAACGTGGAATAGATGGACTACAGTATTCCATAGATCATTGGAGGACTAGATGGGTGACCGCGTGAAGAAGTCCGCGCTGTTCGACGAGCTGGCGCGCGTGGGCAAGGCACTGGCGAACGGCCGGCGGCTGGAACTGCTGGACCTGCTGGCCCAGGGCGAGCGCAGCGTGGAACACCTGGCGACCGCGGCCGGGCTGGGGCTGAGCACCGCCTCCGCCCACCTGCAGGTCCTGAGGCAGGCCGGACTGGTCACCACGCGGCGGGAGGGCACCCGCATCCACTACGGACTCGCAGGCCAGGACGTGGCCGCCCTGTACGAGCGGTTGCGCGCCGTGGCGGGGGAGCGGACCGCCGGTGTGGAACGTGCCCGCGTCGAGTACCTGGGCCCGGACAGCGAGGGACCCGAGGGCGCCCGGGCGGTGGGCCGCGAGGAGCTGCTCAGCCGATGGGCGACCGGGGAGGTGACGGTGGTGGACGTGCGCCCGGCCGAGGAGTATTCGGCCGCGCACATCCCCGGAGCGGTCTCGATGCCCCTGGACGAACTCCGCGACCGGCTCGGGGAACTGCCGGCCGACGTCGAGGTGGTGGCCTACTGCCGGGGTGCCTATTGCGTGTTCGCCTACGAGGCCGTGGCCCTCCTGCGGGCCTCCGGCAGGACCGCGTCCCGCCTGCAGGACGGCATGCTCGAATGGCGCCTGGCCGGACTGCCGGTCGAGCAGGGCCGCGCCGCGTAGGAAGGCCCCGGCCCCTCGCACGGGGAACCGGGGCCTCCTGCCGGCGGGCCGCTCAGCGGGCCCGGCGGTGGATGGACTTGTAGCTCAGGTAGGCGCTGAGCCCCTCG
>NZ_DAOMPX010000146.1:0-2350 GCF_035445025.1 Citricoccus sp.
TCCGCCGAACTCCCGCCGCGTAGTGACCGACTCACTCCCCGAGCCCACCCAGACCATCTGTGACGTGGCCGAGCCCGAACAGGCCTCGGCGACCCGTCAGCAGGATGGCGGCCGGCGCCGGTTCCGCCTCGGCGTCATGGGCGGCACCTTCGACCCGATCCACCACGGACACCTCGTGGCCGCCTCCGAGGTGGCCGCCGAGCTGGACCTGGACGAGGTCGTCTTCGTGCCCACCGGCAAGCCGTGGCAGAAGGACGGCAACAAGGTGTCCCCGGCCGAGCACCGGTACCTGATGACCGTCATCGCCACCGCCTCCAACCCGCGCTTCACGGTGTCCCGGGTGGACATCGACCGTCCCGGACCGACCTTCACCGCGGACACCCTGCGTGACCTGCGCATCCTGCGGCCCGAGGCGGAGCTGTTCTTCATCACCGGGGCGGACGCCCTGGAGCAGATCATGACCTGGAAGGACGTGGACACCCTCTGGGACATGGCCCAGTTCGTCGGTGTCACCCGTCCGGGGCACGACCTCGTGGAGGTCGGCCCGGAGACGGGTGTGATGCTGATGGAGATCCCGGCGATGGCCATCTCCTCGACCGACTGCCGCGCCCGGGTCCAGGCCCACAAGCCGGTCTGGTACCTCGTGCCGGACGGCGTGGTCCAGTACATCGCCAAGCACCTCCTGTACCTGCCCGAGGCCCACGGCCCGGGCGGCGGGCTGGGCGGGCGCCGCAGCCAGGACGCACCGGAGGTCCGTGCGTGAGTGCCGCTGACCCCACCCAGACGCCCGGGTCCGCCCGCCGTCCCGAACGCCAGCACCGCCGGGTGGACACCGAGGCCGGTGCGCCGTCGGGGGAGACCGCCGAGGCGATCCTCGACCTGCCCGCCTCCGGGGTCGACCCGGCCGACGTCGGCCCGCTGACCGGTACGTTCCCCGGGGTGCTCCCCGGCGTGGCCGAACTGCCCCTGCTCAAGGACGGGCGGGTCGTGTCCCGCCCCGGCCAGGCCCCCGCCGCCCTGGCCCGCGTCTTCGAGTCCGATGCCCCCACCGGGTACACCGTCGCCAGCGACGGGGTGCCGGTGGGCCCCGATGGCCAACCGCTCACCCGTCGCCAGTTGCGCGAGATGCGCCGGCGCCAGGAGTCCGGCGCCGGCCCGGAGTCCTCGCCCTCCACGGCCCGACGCGCGGAGGCACCGGCAGGTGCCCCGGCCGGACTCGCGGGAGAGGGCGAGGAGCCGGTCACCAGGGAGTCGCTGGCCCTCGAGGCCGCGGCCCTCGCCGAACGCCTCGCCGCCGCCGGTGATGACCCCGCGAACGTGGACCCGCAGTTGCTGCGGCAGCAGGAGGCGCTGGCGGAGAAGGCCCGTCTCCTCAACCAGACCGGCACGCTGGCCATCGTTCCCCCCGCGGCACCCGTCGAGTCGGCCGGCGCCGAGCCCGCCGCCGAGTCCGTGCGCCATGAACCGATCCAGGCGCAGTCCGCCCACGGGCTGGACTCCCTGCCGGCCTCGGAATGGGGTTCCCGGGAGCGCACCCTGGTGATCGTGGCCGCGGTCGTCTTCGCCATCCTGGTCATCGCGCTGATCATCGCCCTGGCCCTGTGACCACCGTCGTACCACCCACCCTCCAGGAGTTGCCCGTGACCGTCCCCCCCACCACCCTGACCGCGCTCAAGCTGGCCGGCCAGGCCGCAGCAGACAAGCAGGCCACCGACATCGTGGCCGTCGACGTGGCCGAGCGGATGGGGCTGACCGATGCGTTCCTCATCGCCTCGGCCTCGTCGGAGCGGCAGGTCGTCGCCGTGGTGGACGAGGTCGAGGAGGTGCTCAGCCGGCAGCTGAAGCTCGACGTGATCCGCCGTGAGGGCAAGGCCGGCGGCCGCTGGGTCCTGCTGGACTACGGGCACTTCGTGGTGCACGTCCAGCACGAGGAGGAGCGGGTGTTCTACGCCCTCGACCGCCTGTGGAAGGATGCCCCGCTGATCGACCTCGGTCTCACGGACGGGGTGGGCGCCGGCGAGCCCGGTTCGACCATCACCCCGGACGACGCCCCGCGGGACTGGACCCCCGGTGCACCGGGTGAGGCCCAGGCGCAGTAGGCCGCGTCAGGGGCCGAGACGGCACCGGAGCGGGAACCCGCCCCGGTGCCGGCACGGGCAATCGCCGGCCGACTGCCCGTGCCGGACCTCGATTTGCGAACCGGTCGAGGAGCTGTGTATATTTATCGAGTTGCTTCGGA
Organism: Citricoccus sp.; assembly: GCF_035445025.1. Classification (NCBI taxonomy): domain Bacteria; kingdom Bacillati; phylum Actinomycetota; class Actinomycetes; order Micrococcales; family Micrococcaceae; genus Citricoccus; species Citricoccus sp. The sequence continues at coordinate 2,240 of NZ_DAOMPX010000146.1, forward strand.
CGGGACGGAAACGAAACGGCCGGGGAAACACCCTTCTGGGGGTATGGCGCAGTTGGTAGCGCGTCTCCATGGCATGGAGAAGGTCAGGGGTTCGAATCCCCTTACCTCCAC
>NZ_DAOMPX010000147.1:0-2313 GCF_035445025.1 Citricoccus sp.
AGGAAGACGCCGCCCGCCGGGCCTTCACCACCATCGACGCCCTGCGCGCCGAAGGGTACGGGGAGAAGCTGGCCAACGGGGTCGCCATCATCACCCAGCCGCGCACCGCCTCCACCCAGCGCCTGACCGAAATCCAGAACAGCCTGACGGGCCTGGTCCGCTCGGTGGTCGTGGTGCCGTATGACCGCACCCTGGACGACGGCGGGGAGATCGTCTGGGAGGCCCTGGCCCCGCGGACTCGGGACGCCTACCTGCAGGCCACCGCGGCCGTCGTGGAGGGCATGTGAGCCGATGTTGAACAAGACCGCCGCCGGCCTGGGGTGCCTGGGCACCGCCCTGCTCGGGCTGATCCTGGGTGCGGTGTTGCTGCTGCTCACCCTGGCCGTGTTCGACGGCCCCGCGGCCGAGGGCGGGGTCTGCCGCCCCGAGACCGGCACCGGGTCTGTGCCCAGTGAATACCGCCAGGCCATCGCCACCGCCGCGGAGCACTCCGGGATTCCCGTCGGGATTCTGGCGGCCCAGATCGACCAGGAATCCCGGTGGGACCCCACTGCGGTCTCCCCGGTCGGTGCGCAGGGCCTGACCCAGTTCATGCCCGCCACCTGGGCCCAGTTCGGTGACGGCACCGACCCCTTCGACCCGTTCGCCGCCATTGCCGCCCAGGGCCGGTACATGAAGCACCTGCGCGCCCAAGTCGCCCCGCTGGCCGGGAACGAGAACGAGACGATCCGCCTCACCCTGGCCGCCTACAACGCCGGACCCGGGGCCGTGCTCAAACACCAGGGCATCCCCCCGTTCCAGGAGACCCAGCAGTACGTCCAGAAGATCACCACCGCCACTGGAGGAACCGGCGGCGCCGGGCTCTGTGACTCCCTGGGCGAGCTCAACGTCGACGGGGTCGGCGTCGATGACTACCCCCACCGCGAACCCGTGGGCGTCGACGGCTGGGGCCACGCCCGCAGCCTGTTCGGCCACACCCAGCGCCAGTGCACCGACTTCGTGATGTGGCGCATCAACCAGTCCCTCGGCTGGAGTGAAGGCGAGGGCAAGCCGCCGTTCACCTTCGCCGCACTGGGCGTGGGCTACGGTCCCGGTCAATCCGGGGCAGGATCCTGGAGGGACATCCTCACCCAGGCCGAGGGCGTCAGCTTCCACACCTCCGACCCTAGCCCCGGGGACATCGCCTGGTGGGGGTACAACGACATCGGTGGTGGCTACGGACATGTCGGCTTCGTCGCCGCCGTGGACGGAGACACCGCCATCATCGAGCACTACAACCTCGCCACCCCTAACACCTACTCGGTGACCAACACCCCGGTCAGCGACGTCCCCGGATACATTCGACTGCCCGCCTCCACCCAGGAATAGTTCAACCCATGCGCTCCACCCGATTCACCGCCCTCCTCATTGCCATCGTGGTCGCCGTCGCGCTCTTGACTACCGGCGTCGTCTACGCCGTCACCCGGACCGCCCAGCCAGATACCAGTGACGCCACCCCAACCACCGCGGAGACCGCCACGCCCCCATCGGCCGCTCCCAGCGACGCCGCCACCGGCAGGGCCTGGGAAACCACCGCACCGCCCGCCACGGCCTCGAGTTCCCCGGAGGCGCCGGCCGGGAAGCTGAAACGCAAGGGCATGAGCGCGGACGAGCTCGTCACCACGGCCGCCCAGGTCATGACCACCTGGGACACCACCACCGACGTCTCACCCACCGACGGCTACCGCCGGGCCCTGCCCTTGTTCGTGGACGAATACCAGGACATCTTCGTCACCCCGGCCAAACCGGTCCTGCCCGAAGACTGGTGGGAAGCCGCCGAACACGACGCCAAGAGCACACCACAGGTCCAGATCACCGACACCTACCCTCAGGGCGACATCACCACGTACTACGTCGTTGCCTCCTGGACCTGGCAGTCCGAGGATGGCTGGACCCTGACGCCCGACCCGGCCCACATGACCTTCCAAGTCGCCAAAGATAGGACCGGGTACGTCATCCAGAACTGGACCGACCAGCAACTCCAATAACCGCTCACCTACCGACTGGGTCCAGCGCGCTGGTCCCGGTTCCTCCTTGGGAACCTCTGCGGCCCACCCGTTCCTCCCGGGTGGGCCGCGCTATTTCACAAGGGATAGGTCGTGTCGTGCCTGCCCAGAGTCGGTGAGGTTCCTCCCGAACCTCCGCGACAAGACAGCAACGAGCCGTGCAGGCTAGCGGGGACGGTCATTTACTCATGCTGCTGGGAATCATCCAGCAGTGCGGCGATCGCCGCCAGGGTGTCATTGTCGACTTCCTGGAGAGTCCGGGTGGCAA
>NZ_DAOMPX010000148.1:0-2255 GCF_035445025.1 Citricoccus sp.
GTACGCCAAGCTCGGCGCCGAGAAGGCCACGGACGCCCTCGAGCGGGCCCAGCACTACGGGCTCTGACGCGCTGGGGCATCCGGCACGGCACGGCTCACAGGCCGAGCACGGCCCGCGCGATGAAGAAATAGACGAGCAGGCCGGTGGCGTCCACGAAGGTGGTGATGAACGGGTTCGAGAAGACCGCGGGATCCACGCCGATGGCCTTGGCGATCAGGGGCATGGCCCCGCCGACGGTGGCGGCCATGGTGCAGATGCTCGCCAGGGTGAGCCCGATGATCGTGCCGATGGACACGTCGTAGACCACCGAGGTGACGGCGAAGCCCGCGGTGCCCAGTGCCAGTCCCAGGCTGAGGCCCACCCGTAGCTCGCGGAGCATGACCTTGGCGATGTCCCCGGGGGTGACGTCCTCCAGGGCGAGGGCGCGGGTGACGGTGGTGGCCGCCTGGTTGCCGGTGTTGCCGCCCGTGCCGATGAGCAGGGGGATGAACACCGAGAGCACGACCATCTGCTCGAGGGTCTGCTCGAAGACCTCCAGGACCTGGACCGTGAGCGTGGCGCCGATCGCCAGCACCAGCAGCCACACCACCCGGGAGCGCACCAGGCTCAGCACCGGGGTGGCGAGGTAGGGCCGGCGCAACGGTTCGGACCCGCCCATGCGGGCCTGGTCCTCGGAGTCGGCGTCCTCGAGGATCCGCAGGGCGTCGTCCACCGTGAGGATGCCGACCAGGCGTCCCTCCGCGTCGACGACGGGCAGAGCCAGGACCTTCAGGTTCGCGCACCGGCGTGCCGCGTTCTCCGCCGGGTCGGTGACGGTCGCGGTGTACGCCGGGCGCATCAGGGCGGACACCGGTGCCTCCGGGGCCGCCCGCAACAGGGCGCGCAGGCTGACCACGCCCAGCACCTTCCGGCCGTCGTCGATCACCGGGACGGTGTAGACCGTCTCGGCGTCGGCCAGCCCGGACCGCACCCGGTCCAGGGCCTGCCGGGCCGTGTGCTCGGCGCGGGTGGTGACGTACTCGGGGCTCATTCTCCGGGCGATCGAGCCGGCCGGGTAGCCGAGCACGACGGCGGTCAGGTCCCGTTCCTGGTCCGGCAGGCCCTGCATCAACCGGGTCGCCACCGAGGCGGGGAGCTCGTCCAGCAGCCCCACGCGGTCGTCCGGTTCGAGCTCCGCGAACGTCGAGGCCACGTCCTCCTCGCGCAGGGCGCCGACGAGTTCACCCTGCAGGGAGGCGTCCAGCCGCTCGAAGACGGCCAGCGCGGTGTCCTTCGGCAGCAACCGATAGACCACGGCGCGGTGGTCGGTGCCGAGCCGTTCCAGGACCCGGGTGACCTGGTCGTCCGGCAGGGGGTCCACGAGCGCGGTGACGGCGTCGAGATCCTGTCTGGCCAGGGCGCGGCCGAGGAGGGTGACGGCACGGTCCTGAGCGCTGGGGAAGGTGGGATGGGGCATGGGACCAGTCTGCCGCGCCATGGAGCCTCCCCGGGCCCGACTGGTCGTCCCGCGGGCCGGGCCGGCAGCGCGGTGGCCCGGTCCGGTGACGCGGTGTCGCTATCCTGTGAGCGTGTCTGTCTCCCGGCTCTCGACGAGTTCCCAGAACTATCTCAAGGTCGTCTGGGTGCTGCAGGAATGGTCGGACGAACCGGTGACGCCCTCGGCGCTCGCGGCCCGTGCCGGGGTCCGGTTGTCCACGGCCTCGGACGCGATCCGCAAGCTCTCCGACCAGGGCCTGCTGCTGCACTCCCCGTACGGGTCGGTCGAACTGTCCGAGGAGGGCCGTCGGCTCGCCGTGGAGATGGTGCGCCGTCACCGGCTCATCGAGACGTTCCTCGTGGAGGTCCTGGGCTACGGGTGGGAGCAGGTGCACGACGAGGCCGAGACCCTGGAGCACGCCGTCTCGGACTTCATGGTCGAGCGCATGGACGACTACCTCGGCCGCCCGCGCCGCGACCCCCACGGCGACCCCATCCCCGGGCCGGACGGCACCGTCGACCTGCCGGACGCCGTCGTGCTCTCCGCCCTGGAACCGGGCACCGCCGGCACGGTCGAGCGCATCTCGGACGCGGACCCGGGCCTGCTGCAGTTCTTCGCCGACCGCGGCATCGGCGTCGGCACGCAGGTCGAGGTCCGCGCCGGCGCCCCCTACTCGGACTCCGTCGAGGTCCGGGTGCAGGGCCGGGCCGACCACTTGGCCCTCGGGCGCCCGGCCGCGGAGATGGTCTGGGTCAGCGCGGCGCCGCGCTAGGGGCC
>NZ_DAOMPX010000149.1:0-2210 GCF_035445025.1 Citricoccus sp.
GACCTGCTGCTGGCCCCCACCTCGGGCGGCACGGACATCTGCGCCGCGTTCGTCGGCGGCAGCCCGCTGACCCCGGTCTGGGCGGGGGAGATGTCCTGCCGTCCGCTCGGGGTGGCCGTCGAGTCCTGGGATCCGGAGGGCCGACCGCTGCGGGGTGAGGCCGGGGAGCTGGTCTGCACCGCGCCGATGCCCTCCATGCCGGTGTTCTTCTGGGGCGACGAGGACTTCGAGCGCTACCGGGACAGCTACTTCGGCGCCTACCCGGGCGTGTGGCGCCACGGCGACTGGCTGGTGCAGACCGAGCGCGGCTCCTGGGTGATCACCGGCCGCTCGGACGCCACCCTGAACCGCGGCGGGGTGCGCCTGGGCACCGCCGAGTTCTACGCCGTGCTGGACGCCCTGCCCCAGGTCAGGGACACCATGGTGTTGCACTTCGAGGACGCCGGGGGCATGGGCAAGCTCGTCCTGCTGGCCGAACCGGAGGAGGGCGCGGACGAGGCGGCGCTGGAGCGGACCATCCGCACCACCCTGCGTACCGAGCTCTCCCCGCGCCACGTCCCGGACCACGTGGTGTTCGTCCCCGCGATCCCACGCAATCCCACCGGCAAGCGCCTGGAGATCCCGCTCAAGCGCATCATCCAGGGCGCGGTCCGCGGCGAGGTCATGGACGTGGGCATGGTCGCCCGGCCCGAACAGGTCGACGCCACGGTCAGCCGCGTCCAGCGGGCGCTGGCCGGGGCCTGACGCCCTTCAAGGTCACTTCTGGTGCGTGCCGGGCGTGGATCACGCCCGGCACACCGCCGGCGGGGTCCTCGGCCCTTCGACGCGGTGAGGCCATGTCGACTGTCCCGTCTCGAAGGCAGGAGGGGATGCACGCAATTCGGGGGTGACGCGTGCGTGACGAGTGGTTGACGAGTGCGCACCACCCTGTCGAGGGGCGAGAGCGGAAACTACGTTTGTACCGTGAGGACACGTCCACGTTCACCCCACCTCCGGTGACGATCATGAAGGAACACCCCGCGGCTCGCGCATCCTGACCGGCCGATGCGGGCACCAACCAGCACCCCGGGTCACGGATAGGCCCCGACCGGAGTGTGCGCGGCCGCCACTACCGCATGGGAGCGAGATCCATGACCGAACAGATCCTGCACCTCGAATCGATCTGCGACCCGAAGGCCACGATCCGGCATCTCACCGACTATCTCGGCCATCTGCGCGCGCACGTAGAGCCTGCTGACGAGGACACGCTCCCCCTCGACCCCCTGGAAGATCCCCCGGACGAGGCCGTCACCGGGTCAGGATCCGGCCCGTTCGGTATCGGCGCATGGAGCGTACAGGCGTTCCTCAGGGCCCGCGACAACGGAACCCTGATCACGCTCCGCGCCCTCGGGGAGAAGACGCCCTCCCGGGCCCTGAGCCGACGACACCCCACCATGTCCCTGACCAGCAGCGTCAGGAAGATGGAACACCTCGCGCGCCTGCTGCGGGCCATGGACGCGGGCGCCAGAATGCAGAGGTCGCATCACGCCTGACGGTGGATGGCGTCTGGACGTGACCCTCGGAGCCCGGCCGGCCGGGCGCAGGTCACTGGGCAAGCTCAGCGTGCCGCTGCTCGAGGATCCGGGCGGCGGCACGCAGGGTCTCCACGTGGTGGGGCAGATCGGCGCGGGTGAAGCGGAGGCTGGGGGTCGCCGTCGTGAGCCCGGCCAGCGGCCGCCCCAGCTCATCCACGACCGCCACGCCGACCCCCACCACGCCCTGCTCCGTCTCCTCGATGTTGGTGGCGTAGCCGTCCTGGCGGATGCGGGTCATCCGGCGCTTGAGCGTGGCCCGGGACTGGATGGTGGCCGTGGGCCAGTCAGGCAGTCCCGCCCGGAACAGCTCATCCAGCTGCTGGTTGTTGAGCCGGGACAACAGGGCCTTGCCGCCGGCCGAGGTGAACGCGGGCAGGACGTCCCCGGTGCGGGAGGCGATGCGCAGGGAGTGCCCGGACTCGATCCCGTCCAGGAACAGGATGTTCCCGCCGCGCAGCACCATCACCTGGACGGTCTCCCCGGTCTCGGCGCGGGCGAGCTCGAGGGCCGGGCGGGCGGCGTCGCGCAGGGCGGCCAGTGCGGGGGAGGTGACCGGGGAGGTCCGGAACGCCGGACCGACGAGGTAGCGGCGCAGGTGGTCCTGGCGGGCGAAGTCCCGGTGGACCAGCGCCGTCA
>NZ_DAOMPX010000150.1:0-2204 GCF_035445025.1 Citricoccus sp.
GCCAGGACTGCCAGCGATCTCACAGTCTCCACCCGGTTTCCCCACAAGTACGGCCCCTACGCTGAAGGAGCCTCATCAAGGTGCGAGTGATGAAGGTGCGAGTGATGACAGGGGCCCCGGGCCCGGCGTATGCGATTCCCCTCCGCAGCCGGATACCCGGGGCCCTGCTCGTGCCCCCGGTCGGAGCGGAGCCCCGGTCCGACCTCCTTGGCGCATCGGTCCCATAGAGGCAATACTCGGGGACTACCGTCCAGCCGACGACCATCAGGAGGACACCATGGCATTGAAGAACCTGTTCAACCGGGCCCGCAACTACGCCAACAGCCCGGAGGGGCGGCGGCTCATCGGCCAGGGCACGGACGCCCTGCGCCAGTACGGCACGAAGAACCGGGGTGCCCAGGGCGGACGCCGTCGGTCGGGATCGAGCGGGCTCCTCGGCATGGCCGAGCGCTTCCTCGGCCGCGGCGGTCCCTCGGGCACGACCCGCCGGCCCTGAACCCCGCCGTCTCCCGTGCCCCCGGCACGCGTTCGCGTCTGATGCCGGGGGCACGGGCTCACGCCGGGTGGAGCAGGTCCTGTTCCTCCACGGCATCCCGGGACAGGGTCCGGTAGCCCTGCTCCTCGAACAGCACGGTGAGGCGGTCCTCGTCCACGCTCATCACGATCCCCGGTCCCCACTCCCGGTGGGTCACCGCGCTCTGCAGGGGGAACCGGTCGTCGTCGTGCGTCAGGTCCACGGCGGTGCCGTCATCGCAGTTGTCGCAGTTGCCGCAGGGGTCCGCGAGTTCCTCGCCGAAGTATCCCAGTAGGTACTGGCGGCGGCACCCGTCCGTCTCGGCGTACCCGCGCATCATCTCGATGCGTGAGCGGTCAATCCGCTCCAGCCGCTCGGCCGTCTCCTCGGCCAGCCGTGCAGCCGTCTTCGGACCCACCCTGTCCATCAGCAGCAGTCCCTCCCGGGTGGAGGCCACGGCGCCGGCGGCCTGCAGCAGGTTGACCGTGCCGGTGACACGCCGGGCGCTCACCTCCACGGCCTCCTTCAGGTGGGTCAGCCGCACCGGGCCGTCCGCTCGCTGCAGTTCCCTGACGACGGCGCTCACCACCTCCTGGTCCGCCTGCTGGGAGCTGAAGAAGCTGCGCAGGCCGAGATCCTCGCTGCGGTAGTGCAACACCACCCGGGCGTCCTCGCCGTCGCGTCCGGCGCGGCCGGCCTCCTGGTAGTAGGTGTCCAGGGAGTCGGTGATGTCGGCGTGCACCACGAACCGCACGTCCGCCTTGTCGATCCCCATGCCGAATGCGCTGGTCGCCACCACCACGTCCAGTCCGCCGTCCAGGAACAGCTCCAGGGTCTCATCCCGCAGCGCGGTCTTCTGGCCGGCGTGATAGGCCCGGGCCGTCAGGCCACGCTCGGCGAGGCGTTCGGCGTAGTCCTCGGCCGCGCGACGCGTGGCCGTGTAGAGCAGTCCCGGGCGCGGCAGGCCGGCCACCTGCTCCAGGACGGCCTCGTGCTTGTGGTGGTCCTCGTGGTGCCGGTGCACGGCCAGGTGCAGGTTGGGCCGGTCGAAGCCCAGAGCGATGACGAACGGATCGGACAGGACCAGCCCCTCCACGATCTCCTCCCGTACCGGGGTCGAGGCGGTTGCGGTGAGCGCGATGATGACCGGTGAGCCCATCCGGTCCCGGGAGGCGCCGAGGCGCAGGTAGTCCGGCCGGAAGTCATGGCCCCAGGAGGAGACGCAGTGCGCCTCGTCCACCACGAGGAAAGCCGGACGGAGGGACCGCAACCGCTCCAGGACTGCGTCCTTGGCCAGCTGTTCGGGCGTCAGGAACACGAACTTCGCCGCCCCGTCCTCCAGGGCCTGCCAGGCACTCTCCTGTTCGCGGGCGGGGACGGAGGAGTTGATGGCCACCGCGTGCGTCGGGGCCCTCTCGGCCAGCTCATTGAGGCCGTCGCGCTGGTCCGCCTGCAGGGCGATCAGCGGGGAGACGACCACGCAGGGCCCGTCCGCCATCAGCGCGGCCAACTGGTAGACGGCCGACTTCCCGTAACCGGTCGGCATCACGGCGAGCACGTCCCGGCCGGACACCGCGGCCTCCACCGCCTCGGCCTGGCTGGGGCGCAATTCCTCCCAGCCGAAGACCTCGTGGGCGAGCCGGTGGACGTCCGTCGGAGTCGTCGTCATCCCCTCACTCTAGGAGACCGG
>NZ_DAOMPX010000151.1:0-2199 GCF_035445025.1 Citricoccus sp.
TTCTTCGCCTCCGTGGCATCAGGGTTTCCTGCTTGCCGAGGAACCTACGCACGGACGCCACGGGGAACATGCGAGGGCCATACTCGTTGACCTCTTGGTGCCCCGTGACCAGGCTCTTTACGACGCTTTCACAGCATGGGACCACGCAGGGTTGTCAGTGGGGCAGTGCCGCGGAGGCCCAGCGGGGCCCGTAGGCCAGGACGACGGCGGTGCGCGCCTCGTCCTGCCCGGCACCGTCCTCGTCGGAGAAGTCGGTGATGATGGTGCCGGCCTCGGCGTCGGCGCGGACGCCTTCGCCACCGCTCGTTCCCCCACCGGTCGCGCGCAGCAACTCGATGTCCAGCCACGACGCCTCGGGGTCATCGGGCCAGCCGGCCAGGGACTCCGCCAGTCCCCTCCCCCACTCGACGACCGTCACCGACCGGTCCACGGTGGTGTCCAGGTCCAGGTCGGACAGCTCGCCGGCGGATGCGAGCCGGTAGGCATCCACGTGCACCAGGTCGGGTCCGCCCTCCTGGGACGGGTGGATCCGGGAGAGCACAAACGTCGGAGAGATGATGCCCTCCCGCACGCCGAGTCCCGCCCCGAGGCCCTGGGTGAAGGTCGTCTTCCCGGCCCCGAGCTCCCCGGTCAGGATCACCACGTCACCGGCCCGCAGCTGCTGGGCCAATTGCGCGGCCCATGCCTGCGTCGCGGCGGCTCCGTCCAGCGTCACCTCGAGCCGGGCCAGCGGGTGCGGGACCGGCACGTGGACGGATCTCACCGGCTCTCCCCCGTGGGGATCCCGGCGTCCACGCCCGGATCCGTGTCCACGTGGATCCTCGGGACCCGGGCACCGATGCGGGTGACGAGTTCGTAGTTGATGGTCCCGGCCGCGGCGGCCCACTCGTCGGCGGCGATCCCGGACTCCGGGCCGAACAGGTCCACCCGGGCCCCGATGGGCGCTGCGGCGGCGTCCTCGGTCCGCAGGTCCACCACGAACTGGTCCATGGCGATCCGCCCGGCCACCTCGTACCGCTGGCCGCCGATGGACACGGGGGCGGCGATCGCCGTCCGCGGCACCCCGTCCCCGTACCCCAGGGGGACCAGGGCCAGGCGTGTGGGGGCGGAGGTGTGGTACCGGTACCCGTAGGAGACGCCCTGGCCGGCGTCGACGGCCTTGTTGTTCGCCACCGTGGTGGTGACGGTCATGGCGGGGATGAGCCCGAATTCCTCAGCGGGACGGTCGCTGAACGGTGAGAGTCCGTAGATCCCCAGGCCGGCTCGGACCAGGTCCAGGTGGGCATCCGGACGCCCCAGGATGCCCGGGGTGTTGGCGATGTGCCGCAGGTCCACGGTCAGCCCGGCACTCTTGGCGGTCTCCACGGCACCGTGGAACAGGGCCAGTTGCTCGTCCGTCTCGGCGTCGCGGTCCTCCTCGTCGGCCACGGCCAGGTGGGAGAAGATCCCGACCACCCGGATCACCCCGGCCTCCTGCAGCTCGGCGGCCCGGGCCACCACGCCCGGCCAGTCGGCCAGCGTCGCCCCGTTCCGTCCGAGCCCGGTGTCCACCTTGAGGTGCACCCGCGCAGGACGTTCCAGGCGCTGCGCGGCCTGGGCGATCGCCTCCAACTCCCAACCGGAGATGCCGAGGTCGATGTTCTCCTCGATGGCCCGCCCGAACGGGGTGTCCCGGGTGTGCAACCAGGCCAGCGTCGGCGCGCTGAGCCCGGCGGCCCGCAGTTCCAGCGCCTCGGACACGTGTGCCACCCCGAGCCAGGTGGCCCCGGCCTCCACGGCTGCGCGGGCCACGGGCACCGCACCGTGTCCGTAGCCGTCGGCCTTGACCACGGCCATCAGCGCGGACGGCTGGACCCAGGACCGCAGTTGGGCCACGTTGTGCCGGATCGCGGCCAGGTCCACGACGGCGGCCCGCTCAGCGGGGAGAGAGGGCCCGGTTAATTTGGCGGATCCTGCCGGACCGGTAGGCCCGGTGATACCCACCGGCTGCAGGGCCGGCGGGGTGTGGAAGTCGGTGATGGCGTCGCTGACAGAAGACATGATGGGCCCCATTCTTCCATCACACTCTGAGTGCACCATGGTGGGCGTCCGGGCCACGGCTGATCGAGTATGGATTGGGTGCTTCTCCTTGGCCGGACCGGGAAGCCCCCGTGCCGGGTGGGTACCCGCCCGGCGTTCCAGACCCCGCGCCGTGGCCTG
>NZ_DAOMPX010000152.1:0-2197 GCF_035445025.1 Citricoccus sp.
GATGTTGTCGATCCAGTTGCCCACCACCCCGGCGCGCAGCGCGGCCCGTCCCGCCCGGGGCAGCCTCTCGGTCGGAGTCCCGGTGGAGGTCTCGGTGGTGGCCTCGGTCCCGACGGCGGCCTGTGCCGTGGTCGCGCCCGTCACCGGATGCTCCCGGCGAGTGCTGCGGCAGGGGCCTCGGCGCTGATTGCGGCGGGAGCGTGGACGCGGGGCTGCACGGGCGCCTCGGCCCCACCGCTATACTCACCCGGTTCGAGGCGCAGGGCCTGCTCGAAGAACTCGAGCTCGTGCCGGCAGGCGGTCAGGTAGGCGCGGGCGGCCCGGGCGCGCACGGCCGGGGAGGCCGCGGCGAGCTCGCGCTCCACGTGGGCCAGCGCGGTCTCGGTGGCGGTCACGAAGCCCGGGTCCCGGTAGGTGTCCAGCCACGCGGCGTAGGGGTGGTCGGCGGGCACCGCGGGCAGCATTGCCCCGACCTGGGCGTAGAGCCAGAAGCAGGGCAGCACCCCGGCCACGCCCACGGCACGGTCCTCGCCGAGGGCGGTGGCCAGCAGGAAGTCCGTGTAGGCGCTTGTCACCGGTCCGGAGACGGGAGCCGGGCGGTCGCCGAGCCAGGTGCGGTGCAGTTCGGCCTCCTCGGTGAGGCAGCCGTGGGCCGCCCCGGACCAGAAGACCTGGGCGTCCAGCTCGGTCGAACGGGCGGCGAGGGCGGCCATCGCCCGGGAGTACCCGTTGAGGTACAGCGCGTCCTGGGCGAGGTAGAACTCGAAGGCGTGCCGGGTCAGGCTGCCGTCCACGAGGGCACGGACGAACCCGGAGCCGGCGATGGCGGCGTTGACCTCCGTCCCGGCGGCCCACAACGCCGCGGTCCAGGGACCGGCGGGCGCGACAGCGGCCGGCACCCGCGCGTCGGAGTCCTGGGGCGAGGCACCCAGGTCCTGCGGGGACTCGAGGACGGGCGGGACGGTGTCGTGGGCGAACCAGGGGGCGGCGGAGGCGGCGGCCTGCAACCGGCGCGCACGGTGCCCGTGGTCCACGGGGCCGTGGCCGGAACCGACCTGCAGGGCGGCCCCGTGGGCGATCGCCTCGTGCAGCCACTCGGTGGCCCAGGCCAGCGCGGCGTGGGGGCTGTCCCCGCGGCCCAGCCGGGTGGCCAGCGCGGAGGACAGGGAACAGCCGGTGCCGTGCGTGCTCGTGGTGTCGAGGCGCGTGGACGGCACGGAGATCAGCGCACCGTCCGGGTCCACCCAGGTGTTCGTGACCCGCCGGGTGTCCAGGTGCCCGGTCTTGACCACCACGGACACGCCGGTCGCCGCGGCCCAGCGGGCGGCCTGGTCCAGGGCCTCGGCCTCGTCGGCGGCCCGGGAGGAGCCGGTGAGCACGGCGAGCTCGTCGATGTTGGGGGTGACCACGGTGGCGCGGCGGCAGAACTCGATCATGGCCTGCTCGGCCTCGGGCTGCAGCAGCCGGTCACCGCTGGTGGCGATCATGACCGGGTCCACCACGAGCACGGCCGGCGGGTGTTCGTCGCACCAGGCGGCCACGGTGTCGATGATGGCGGTGGTGCCGAGCATGCCCGTCTTGACGGCGTCCATGGTGACGTCGTCGCTGACGGCCTCCAGCTGGGCGCGGAGGAACTCGGCGGGCGGGACGTGGAGGTCCCGCACGCCGTGGGTGTTCTGGGCGACGAGGGTGGTCACCGCGCTCATGCCGTAGCCGCCGGCGGCGGTGATGGACTTCAGGTCCGCAGCGGTGCCGGCGCCCCCGGAGGGATCGGTGCCGGCGATCGACAGCACGCGGGGCACGGATGCGGGGGCAGGCGGAATGTGGGTATGGCAAGAAGAAGTCACGCGGACATCCCTTCGCTAGTCCTAACTAGATCAGGTTCCACGGGTGTCATCTCAGCGCCGTGCGGCGCACCCCGTGTCCGCGGCCCAGTATAGGCAGGCGTCCACTCTTGACAACTCCATGACGATGCAGAAAATCACTGGTACCAACAGAAATATCCGGGTGCCATGCCGAGATCCGGCAGAGGAGGAACGATGTTGTACCCGCCCGAGGATGCCCGCGAACTGACGGTGCTGATGAAGCTCAGTCGCGAGCTGGATGTCGTCGGCGACCTGACCGCCACCGTGGACGGACCCTCAGAACTGATCGCCTGGGTCCTGGTCCTGGGCCGACCCGAGATCACCGCCTGGCG
>NZ_DAOMPX010000153.1:0-2100 GCF_035445025.1 Citricoccus sp.
GGGCGGGGTGGGTGCGTCCAGGTCAACCGTGTGGTGAAGGTACTCCGTGCCGTTGGTGACGGTGATCAGCACCGTCGCCCCGGATCGTTCGATCCGCTGGTATCGCCAGGGCGAACGGGCCGGGGGGCGGTCTCGGGAGAGGCTGGCCAGATCGGCATCGTACCGGCCCAGGTCCTGCAGCAGCTGGACCCAGCCCCGGTGCCGGGTGCGCAGTTCGGAGTCCACCGGAAGCGGGGCCGAGGACGGATCCACCGTGGTGGACATCGCGTGCAGTGCCTCGGCGATGCCGTGGCGGGTCGCGGGCAGCGCGAGTAGGTGCACTCCCCCGGACGTGCTCAGTCGCAGGTGCGTCCGGTCGAGGACCTCGACACGGTGACACCACGAGTCGGCCTGCGCGTCCTCGACGGCGGACAGGTCACGCAAGAAGGTGCCGAGGTCCTCCACGGTCACCTCGGGTCAGGTGCCCAGGATGCGCGCCTTCTGCGCCTGGAACTCGGCGTCGGTGAGCACTCCCTGGTCGCGCAGAGCGCCGAGGTCCTTGAGCTGGGCCAGCCGCTCCTCCATGCCCGAGCCGCCGGGAGCCGCGTTGACCGGTGCGGCGTACTCCTGCTGAGGTGGTGCTGCGTAGGGCGGCGGGGCCGCGTACTCCTGCTGCGCCTGTTCCTGGGCCGCCCACCGTCCCGCCTGACGCCTGGAGACGCGATTCGACACGGCAGTGGCCGTGCCGGCGACGACGGCCGTGCGGGCCATGCCCCTGAGAAGTCCCATGATCCCTGCCTCGTGTTCGTCGGTAGTGGCCGGTCAGGCCGCGGTATCGAGGGCGTCGAGCGCCTCGAGAATACTCATCAGGGGAATCCGGCCGCTGGCCACCATCTGGCCTCCGGACCGCCGCAGCGCGCTCGCCAGCGGGGCCGCCCAGACGTTCTCGTACACGAGGACCGCAGCCGAGCAGTTCGGTTCCAGGACACTGCCGGTCTCCTCGATGTCCTCCGGGCCCAGCAGGCCGGAGGACGCGCCCTCGAAGACGCCGAGGTCCAGCTGCCCGTCGCCGTCGACGTCGCTGAGCGTGACGATGCTCGCCTGTCCCTGTTCGTCCTTGTGGACGAACACGAAGTCGATGATCCGGATCAGGCCTCGATCCACCAGGTCGAGCATCAGCGGGAATGCCTCACCGGTCATCCGGTTGCCGGGGAACTCGATCACCAGGTAGTCGACCGGCCCCATCTCACGAGTCTGTTCCGTCATCGTCGCTCCTTGTCCGCATCCTCCGGCAACCCCGCCGGGTCGCTGCGCACCGGGTGCCCTCGGTGCCATGACCACTGTCCACCATTCGCCGCGCGGTCCGCCTCATCCTCTCGGGGTGAACGTGCGAGAAGGGCGAGCATCCCCGGGCCTCACGGCCGGCCGTCCCCCGTGCGGATCCGGACGGCGGTCACCTTGTACTCGGGGCACCCGGTGACACTGTCCTGCACGGGTGAGGTGAGCCTGTTGACGCCGGCGTCCGGGAAGTGGAAGCCGGTGAAGACCTCACCGGACGGGACCTCGTCGGTGATCCTGACCGGCAGCGTCACCGTCCCGTGACGGCTGGAGACCTCCACCCGTGCGCCCTCGAGGACACCGAGAGCGGCGGCGTCATCGGGGCACAGGTCGATCGTCTCCTGCCCGAGCAGGTCGAGGTTGCCGGTGCGGCGGGTCATGCTGCCCGTGTTGTAGTGCTCCCCGCGGCGTCCGGTGATGAGCAGGAACGGGTAGTCGTCGTCGCACGATTCACCCGGGGGCAGGTACGGCCGGGTCCCGAACCGGGCCCGGCCGTCCGGTGTGGCGAACCCGTCCTGGTAGAGCCGTGGGGTCCCCGGTGCCTCGGCCGCGGTGCACGGCCAGTGCACGGGACCTCCACGATCGAGCCGGGCGTGGCCGACCCCCGTGAACAGCGGTGCCACTGATGCGCACTCCTCCAGGGCCGCCGCCGGCGTCGGACACCCCAGCCGGGCGCCCATGGCCGCGGCGACGGCGTGGAGCACGTCGAAGTCGGTGCGCACCCCGGCGGGGGCGTCGACCGCGGGCCGTACCCGCTGGAAGCGACGGTCGAAGTTGACGAAG
>NZ_DAOMPX010000154.1:0-2100 GCF_035445025.1 Citricoccus sp.
TCCGCCTCGTTCGGCGGCCCACCGGTCCGCGGCGTACTCATGCGGATGGAACAGCCAGCGCGCGGCGACGGCCAGGAGCGCCATAGCGGCCAGCAGACCGAAAACGAACCCGTTTGCTAGTGCCGTCCCGGTTTGCCAGGCCAGCCAGGGCCCGATGATCAGGGGACATACTGCCGCCGCCAGTCCGGCAAGCTTGAAGCTGCTGCGGGCGGCCTGCTGGTGTTGCTCAGCCACATGTCCCAGCTCGTGCAGGGCAACGAACCGGGCCTCGTCCGAGTCGCGCAGAATCGTGCGCCGCAGTTCGATGAGCCGTCCTCCAAACCGGGCCTTAGAGGTACCAGTATCACGCCACCGCACCTCGGGGGGCGTGAACCCCTCCCGCAGGGCGGTGGCGCGCACCAGCGCCTCCACCTCGGCCTCGGTGGACAACTCCCCCATCACGTCCTCACACATCCCGTTCTCCGTCCCCACCTGATCCTGGACTTGACCCACGCCGTGGTTAGAGCGCGGCCAGGATGCCTTGGTGCTCGGCCTCGCTGGCCCCGGGCAGGGCGTGGATGATGCCGTTCTTGATCTCGATCCAGCGGGCCACATAGTCCCCCAGTTCCCCCGCCCGGGCGTTATAGCCAGCCTGGTAGGCGCGCACCACAGCCTTGGTCTCCTCGCCCCCGTAGGAGCGATAAGCCTCCAGCACGAGACGGCCAGTGTCATCACCTGGATGGTGCGCGTCCCCGATGGTGGACGCCGGAGTGCCCTCAGCCCCGTGGGCTATGTCCGCGGCCTGCTGGCCTACGCGCTGGGCGCGCACGATCAACCGGTTCAACGGCTGCATTAATCCCCCTCCTTCTCTCTTAGCTTTGGGCACCAGGCCACGGGTACAGCGAGTCATAAAGGACGAGGCCCTTGGCACGGACGGCTTCGTGAGTGTCAGTCATGACTCTTCTTCCCGCGGGTGGTTGGTGGTGAGTCTAGGGACCGCTGCGGACACCGGAGGGGATAGACCCCTCCGGTGTCCGCAGCGGTTGGCGACGGTGATCAATGGGAACGGATCAGAACCGGGTCGATGCCGTCGCCGAACTCGGCGCCGGGGAAACAACGCGGGTGGATGCCGCTGATGATCTGCTCGCGCAGCCGACGATCGAGCTCGGGTAGGGCGTCCTGGACCGGTTGGTCGTCCATCAGGGCATCGGCCCCGGACTGGGGGACGGTGATCCAGCCTTGCTGGCCACACAACGGGCAGGACGGGGTGAGGATGTCGGCGCAGTCTTCTTGCATGCTGTCGTAGATGGCGTGGCGGGTCATGGTGGGCCTCCTTCCTGGGGCCGGCCCGGCTGGGCCGGCCCCACTGAGCGGGTGGGTCAGTTGGTGTGGCCGATGGCCATTTCGATCTCTTCCAGGACGGACAGCACCGGGGTACCGGGCTGGCCGTTGACGTACTGGATGGTGGCCAGCGCTTGACGCAGCGCCGCGGCCGGTCGGGTGGAACCGTGGATATTGGCGAAGGCCAGCAGGTGCGCGATCAGAGTGATGCGTTCGGTCTCCCGCTCATCGCTGGGGCCATTGAAACGGTCCTCCACGGCCAGCACGGCCAGGCGAATGGCGGCACCGGTCAAGGTGTCGTGAATGGACCCGAAGGCCTCCAGGGCCGGATACGTCCGACCATTTGTGGTGGTGGTGACCGGCGGGGTCGAGACCTGGCTCGTGTGATCGTGAGTTTCGACGGGATGAGTGGTGTGCATGGGTTGCTCCTTGGGTGGTGGGGGCCCGCGAGGCCAGCCGGTCGCGGTTCCTCTCCCCCGTATTTTTTTGCCTGCTGGCGAAACGTAGTGAAGCTGCCCCGGACGGAACCGACATCAACCCGCAGGGCGGTGCCGGCAGAAGTTCTGCGAGGAAATAAGCGACCGAGGAACGAGGAAGCGCCGAGCAGAAGTTCTGCCGGTACCGGCCCCGGAGCGCCAGCGGAGGGGCTTGTGCCGGTGGAGCCGGGGCGCATAATCCGAAGGACAGCAGGCAAAAAAGAAGGCCCGTCAGGGCCAACCCTGCTCCGCCGCCGTTCCGGCGGAGCAGGGCAACAGCCGGCCGCCTGCGGCCGACCGCATG
>NZ_DAOMPX010000155.1:0-2069 GCF_035445025.1 Citricoccus sp.
AGCTGTACCGCCAGTACCGTGAGGGCTTGCAACGCCTCCTGACCTGAGATCAGAAAATCCCCTCGTGGACGGGGCCGTCAACCGGAGGCGGAAGGCGTTCAACCCAGGGTGAGAACGCCACGTATCTCAGCAGTCACACTGCCGACCCAAGATTCCCCCTCGGGTTGGACGGTAACCCGTGGGTTGCGCGACGGGGCCGATGGACACATGTGGGTAAGGGCGTGAATCGCAGTGACGGAACCGTCTACGGCGCCTGGTCGTTCAGGCCACTGAAGCGCTGCGGTGCGGCCCGGAAGCGGATGCCCGAACGGACGCGGCTGAGCGCGAGCCCGCAGTCATTCGTGCGAAACGCGGGCGGTGCTTCGGCGCTGTGAGCAGTTCCTGGCTACCAGTACGGCAGCGGGTTCAGTTTCGGGTAGCGGGCGCGGAGCGCGTCCTCATCGTCCTCATCCCACTCCTGCCCTGTGGGCTCCGCGGCTATCTCCGCTCCCGGACGAGACCCGTAGTCCATGAAGATCTCCCGGCCGGTCGCCTCCACGTAGACGTCCATGGCGACGTAGGACAACAACTCCGCCTCGGCGACCTGCCCGGCATCCTTCAAACGGCCATCGGCCAAGGCCTGGGGGTCGGACTTCACGGCCTCGAAGTAGTCCTGGCCCTGGGCGATGACCCAGCTGCGGAAGTCCGTGAAGCAATCATCCGAGCACCCGCCCATCAACAGGTACGCCGCGCCCCACAGATCCCACGAGTAGAGCTCGTCCCGGTGGGCCACGAAGGCCTCGTCGAACGCCGCGATCTCCTGGGCCGTCAGACCCGCCAGGGTGGCGGTCAGGCTGCCGGTCTGGTCCTCGACGCTGCCACCGGCCGATGACCCGGACTGGTCAATGATGTGCCAGAAACGGTCATCGTCCATCACCGCAATCGTGGGCATTTCCGTCGGACCCCCCGCCCCCTCCCCGCCGTTGGACGCTGCCGGGGACGCGTCGGTGACGTAGGCGAAATCCCCAGTGTCCGGGCCCTGGCTCTCGGCGTCTTCGCCGCATCCGGTCAGCGCGATGCCCAGCATCACGCTGAGCGCGACGCCCGCAATAGCTTTCCTCACACTGGTCCCTGTTCTCGATGCTCGACACGGTCATCGCGAAGGTGTGTGGTGATTTGCCGTCGTTGCGGGACGTGCTGGCAGATCTGGTCTACGGCGCGGTCCCCGCCCTTCAGCACGGCCGTCGGGACCTCGATGACCTCGCCGTTGACGCCGACGACGGTGGTCTGGACGTCGTCCGGATCCGAGGCGTCCTGTTCCACCGCGGCGACCTGGTCCCAGGCCAGGGACCGCCGAAATTGGCCGTCCGTGACCAACACGCCACTCTCACCCACGACCAGCTTGAGTCCCTTGGGCACCCCAGCCAGTCGCGCGAACATCTTGACGGGGTAGACCGTCCCGGTGACCTCCGGGCCCGGTAGGGGGCCCATCACCGTTGCGACCAGACCCGAGGTGCCCGGCTCGGGCTCGTCGTCGAGGTCTATGGCCGGTACCCCGACGGCCAGGGTCGAATCCAGCCCGGCCAGCCAGGCTCGCACGTCCTCCATGGTGACCGCGCGCACAGCTGCACCCAGGTCCTGCAGGGACGGTTGCGGCGCCTGCAGGAAGCCTGCCTCGGCGGCGTCGAAGAGCTCGACGGTCTCGTGGTGCGGGTCCTCGAGTTGGTCCTGGACCTCCTGGTAGGCCGCCTCCCGGTCGGCGTCCGTCACGCCGTGGTCCCGCAGTTCGCGCAGGATACCCAGAATCCCCTCGGCCGCCTGAGGCAGGGAGGTCTTCGCGACCCGAACGATGACCACCGCCACCCCGGACTGTGGCTGCAGTGCCTGGCCGGCCTCGATGTCGTAGACCACCCCAGCGTCCCGGCGCAGCCGTCGGAAGGTCCGGCGGCGTAGCGTCCCGAGCACCAGCCGAGCCACCGGGTCTGCCGCGGCGGACATCCCTGGCACCTGGAAGGACAACACCAGGTCCTCACCGCCGGTGGTGTACTCCCCGGGCAAGACCAATGGCACGGGATCGAACTCCGGCACGG
>NZ_DAOMPX010000156.1:0-1962 GCF_035445025.1 Citricoccus sp.
CGCCGTCGTCGATTGCTGTGCACGAATGTATACACTCGTGCACAGTGGCGTCAAGGGGTCCGAGATCCGATCGCCTGACGGACCGTAGGATGGCGCCCATGACTCACCCGATGCCGGCAACGGACACCTTCGAGCACGTCAGAGGCGCCGACGGCGAGCACGTCGGGTACATCCACTGCACCGACGACGGCCGGTTCGTGCCGTTCGACCTGCTGCAGCGCCGCCGCGGGGAGCCCATGGAGCTGGACGAGGCCGAGGCGTTGCTGGACGGCATCGGGCTGAGCATGCTGGCCGAGCCCTGGTGGCTGGACGAGGGCAACGGTGAGCGGGTCAAGGTCCTCGTCCAGGAGGTGCACCGTGACCGGCTGACGGTGGCCCGGGCGATGGACGACCTCTCCGGTCCGGTGGCCAAGGCAGTGGACCTGCAGGCGGTCATCACGGTGGAGCTGCCGACGGACCGGCTGCACGACGCCGCCTCGACCGAGTAACCACGGGGGTCTCCCCATGCCTGACGAGACGCTGGTTCCGCCCGGGGCGACGGTGACCGAGGTGAACGGCCTGCGAGCCCTGCGGGCCGGGACGGACACCGGCAGGGTTCCGCTCGTCCTGGTGCACGGCGGCGGCGCGGACCACAGCGGCCTGTCCTGGTACGCGGCGATGGGTCCGTTGTCCCGTGACCGCCTGGTGTGGGCCGTGGACCTGCCCGGGTTCGGCGGCAGCATCGACGTGCCTCCCGTGGGCGGCCCCGGGCAGCTGGCACGGGTGGTGCTAAACGCGATGGACGCTGCCGGGCTGCCCCGCGCCGTCGTGATCGGGGTGTCCATGGGCGGGGACGTGTCCCTCAACGTGGCACTGCAGGCGCCGTCGCGGGTGGCCGGGCTGGTCCTCGTGGGACCCGGTGGCCTGATCCCGGTGCTGCGGAACGCGAGCACACAGCGCTGGGCCTGGCGGGCGGCCCGGCTGCCGGACTGGCTGCTGGTGCCGATGGCCCGGGTGGCCAACCGCTTCGCCTCACGCGTGCTCCGGACAATGGTCCGCGATCCCGCCGTGCTGCCCGTCGAGGTCGTCCGCGAGTTCATCGCCCACTCGCGCCACCCCCGCAGCGGGCTGGCCTACGGCCGGTACAACCAGGCCACCCTGGGGCGGGAGGGAATGCTCAACAACCTCACGCCCCGGCTCGGCGAGGTGGTGGCGCCCACCCTGTTCTTCCACGGTGCGGAAGACCGCCTGGTGGATCCGGCGGGTTCGGTGCATGCGGCCGCCATGATGCCCCACGCCCGGGCCGTGATCGTGCCCCGGTGCGGGCACTGGGCGCAGTTGGAGGCGCCGGAGCGCTTCCTGGGCGAGGTCCAGGCGTTCCTCGGCCACCTCGAGGAACCGCCGGGGCGTCCCGGCGCGTGACCGCGCGGGGATGGGGTCAGCTGCCCGTCCACAGATAGCGGTGTTCGGGCCGGCCGGTCGCACCGTAGCGCGGGCGCAGCTCGGCCAGGCCGTGGCCGGTCAGCAGGTCCAGGTAGCGCCGGGCACTGACCCGGGAGATGCCGCAGGCCTCGGCCACCTCCCGCGCCGAACGGTCGACGCCGGCCCCGGCCTCCTGCAGGGCCGTGGCCACCAGGCGCAGGGTCGGGACGGAGAAGCCCTTGGGCAGCCGGGCGGGGAGCCCAACCTCGGCGGTTGCCGCGCCCTCGGTGACCGCGCCGGTGGAACCGGCAACGGCTCCATCGGGCCCGGTGGTCCTCCCGGCCTCACCCGCCCCGCCTGCCTCACCGACGACCGCGCCGGCCGGCGTGCTCGCGGTCGACCCCTCGGCGCGCGGCGGCAGTCCGGCGGCCCCGCGCACGAGGCGGTCGATCTCGGCCTGGTCCAGCGCCTCTTCATCAAGGACCTCCTGGTCGGCGCCAGCCGGATCGGCGTAGAGGGCGGCGAAGGCCAGCAGCCGCTCGTTGAACTCGTCGCGGCTGA
>NZ_DAOMPX010000157.1:0-1942 GCF_035445025.1 Citricoccus sp.
CCCAGTCCCCGGAGCGTTCGGAGATGACCACCGAGGCCTGCGGGTCGAACGCCGAGCGGACCAGGGCGGCCAGCGACCGGGGGGAGTGCCAGGCCTGCACGGTGGTCCCCGAGGCCGGCAGGGTGCCCTCGATGGTCGTCATCACCGACAGGGCCAGGTTCATGAACCCGGGCAGCCCACCGCCGAGGGACTTGATGCGCTTGGCGACCTTGTCCCGGGACAGCACGATCGTCATCCAGGTCTCGTGCACCGGCATGTCCTGGGCCTCGGCCATCAGCTCCACGAATGCCGCGTGCAGGAACGGGTTGACCGCCTCCCCGCTGGGCCGGCCCTCGTCGGTGGCTTCGGCGCCCTTGGCGTTGTAGAACTCCATGACCTTGGACCCGGAGATCAGCGTGGTCTGGTCCGCGTGCTGGATCCGGGCCACCCCGGGCATCCGGGCGATCGCTGAGATGGCTTCGCGCCAGTTCGCGGTGCGGTCCTCCTGGGCGTCGAAGGACTCCAGGGCGAAGGCCTTGGAGGTGTTGATCTTCGCGCACACGATGCCCTCGCCCCGGCGCGGGTCGTAGACGAATCCGGCCCCGCTGGGCAGGGTGTACACGCGCAGTTCGTTGGCCTCCCCGGGCAGCCGGAACCGGGCCCCGGCCCCGGGCTTGATCCGCCCGGCCTCATCCCGAGACGTGCTGGTCTCACCGGGGGAGAGCACCGGGGAGGACGGTTCGGTGGGGGTCTCATCGTCGTCGGTGCCGTCGCGGCGGACGAAGGTCAGCTGGTTGCGGGCCCCGCGGACCAGGTAGCGCAGCCACAGCCCGGCCCAACCGATCAGGGGCCGTCCCATGACCGTGGGGATGACGATCCCGGCGGCCACCGCACCGAGGACCAGGGCGGTGAAAAACCCGCGGGGGAAGCCACCGGTGAACACCAGCAGCAGCATCAACCCCAGGGCCACCCCGAGGGTGATGACCTGGGGCCAGCTCAACCCCAGCAGCACCCCGGTGGTGCGTTCCCGGGCGAACCGGGCCCCGTCCCACGGGGAGTCCACTTGCTGTTCGAGGATCTGATGGGCCATGGCTACGTTGTCCTTCTCTCGCACGTCTGCTGGTGTTGCGGTCTCTGGTGGGGGTGGGTCGCTAGCGGCCGAGTCGGGCGGCGGTGCGGGCTGGGCGGGTGATCTGTCCGGCCTTGCGGGCCCCGCCGCGGACCACGTTGGTTCCCTGGCGCATCATGGTGTTGCCGCTGGCCACGGCGGAGCGTTCCATGGATTCGGAGGCCCCGCCGGTCAGGAACGAGACCATGGTGAGCATCAGGATGGGCATCGCTGCGCCCATCACGATCAGTACGATCCCGGCGGCCAGCTGGACCCAGTCGGTGCCGATGGAGGCGGCGACCATGCCGATCTTCACCACCAGTGCGGCGGCGGGTTTGGCCAGGATCAGGGCGAAGACCACCGAGAGCCAGCGGGTGAACACGGCCTTGGCCGGTTCCAGGCTCAGGGAGAACACGGCGGCGGGCATCATCACGGTCAGCAGGACGATGACGGCCAGGCGGAAGATCATCATCAGCATCAGCAGCAGGCAGACCCCGACGATGATGATCCCGATGATGAACGGCAGGATGGCCATGCCCGGGTTCTCGGTGTTGGTGGCCATCTGCCACTGGGCGTAGTTCTCGTCCATGAGCACCTGGCCGTTGGCTGCGTCGTAGGTCAGCCCGAACAGGTGCAGGATGGCCCCCAGGGCTGCTTCCTCTCCGCCGCGTTCTCCGGCCTGCAGGATCCACAGGCTCATCTGGTCCACTGCCCCGAGGACCACGAACATCAACCCGGCGACCACGTACACCGCCGGCACACAGACCACGGTGACGGTCAGGGCCCGGATGACTCCGGCGGTGGAGGACCGGAACAGGGACCAGATGACCTGGACGGCGACGAAGATCAGCAGGA
>NZ_DAOMPX010000158.1:0-1920 GCF_035445025.1 Citricoccus sp.
CCTGGCTGGCAGCCACCAAGCTGGTCAGCGGCTACGCCGACGGCACGTTCCGCCCCGGCCAGCCGGTCAAGCGGGGCGAGGCGGCCGGCTTCATGTATGCCATGGAGACCCGGACCAACGGGACCCCGCCCGCCTATCAGGTCCCGGCCCCCGTCATCAGCAGTGCCGGGGTGAACCCCACCGGCGGCTCCGGCGGCACCTACCGGGACGCCCAGGCCATCCCCTACAGCAACGGCACGGTCACCTCCGCCTACCACCTGTACGCCGACCACCTCAACGGAGCCAGGCCGCACGGGATCATGATCCACCTGCACGGTGACGGGGGCTGGGAGTACAACGACCAGAAGTGGTCCTCCATCCCCGAGTACCTCAAGCTGGCCGAACAGCACGGCATGATGCTCGTGGTGCCCAGGACCCCGGACCAGGCCAGCAAGACCTGGTGGCGCAACGCCAGCTCCAGCCAGTGGGCCGCCGACCTGCTCAAGGACCTGGGCCGCAAGTACAACCTGGACCTGAACCAGGTGTACTGGACCGGGTACTCCGGGGGCGCCGACACCGTCGCCCGGCACATGGTGAACACCCACTCGGCCGGGTGGACCGGCGGGGCCGCGGTCATCGTCGCCGGTGGCGGCATCTACGGGCAGAAGGCGCCGCGGCAGCCCATCTCGGCCACGCTGAAGAAGAACTTCGAGATGCACTGGGTGGTCGGGGCCGACGACACCCCGGCCGCCGGCGGGGCCTCGGGCACCTACGACGCCGTGGAGGCGGCCCGGCTCGGCTACCAGTTCTACACCGGCCAGGGGATGAGGACCACCCTCACCATCAAGCCGGGCATGGACCACTGGGAGATCTCGCCCTCCGGCCCGCAGAAGCTCGCCCAGGTCCTGGCCGGGCGGTAGTCCCGCGGTGCCGGCCGCTCCCCGGGCGGGAGCGCACCGGTGATCCCGACGCCGGCCGGGCGCCTTCCTCACGAGGCGCCCGGCCGCGGACGAAACGGACCGCCGCGACATCACGTCTGCGCATGCCCCGGGGTATGAATCCCACGCATGCCCAGGACCTTCAGGACCCCATCGCCCAGCACGTCCAGGACAGGGACGGCGTGCGCGGCGGGAGCGTCGAGACCTGGCAGGACATCGCCGGCCAGTACCGCGTGGGCCACCGCGGGGAGGGCTCCCTCCTGATCGCCGTGGAGGACCTGCTGCTGGACCTGGGGGAGGCCCTGGCCGCCCGGGCGCTCCGGGAGTCGAGGGCCGGACAGCAGGCCCTGGTCCGGCGGACCCTGCGGTTCGAGCGGCACGTGCACGAGCTGTACCGCTGTGCCGAGACGGACCCGCAGGCGCAGATGGCCGTGACCGCCCTGGACCTCGGCGCGCCCCGGTGGTTGTTCGAGGGTGAGGAGGGCGCCGCGTGGCGCCGGGAGATCACCGCCCTGACCGACTACGCCGCCTGGGCCTGCGCGCCGTGCGCAGGGGACCACGGTCCAGACGGACCCCGCAGCGTGCCGGGACGCCTGGACTGACCCCGGACGCCCCGGGACGCCGGCTGGTGGCCGGGGCCGCCCGCCGGAGCTTCCTAGAATGGTGTGCATGCCTGCGGCCACTGACACCCCCACCGCCCCGCTCGTGCTCGGCATCGAGTCCTCCTGCGACGAGACGGGATTCGGGATCGTGCGCGGGACCGAACTGCTGGCCAACGCCGTGGCGTCCTCGATGGAGGAGCACGTGCGCTTCGGCGGGGTCATCCCGGAGATCGCGGCGCGGGCCCACCTCGAGGAGTTCATCCCCACGCTGCTGCAGGCCCTGGACACCGCCGGGGTCACGCTGCAGGACCTCGACGCGATCGCCGTGACCTCGGGTCCCGGACTGGCCGGGGCGCTCATGGTCGGCGTGGCCGGCGCCAAGGCCCTGGCCCTGGCCACGG
>NZ_DAOMPX010000159.1:0-1870 GCF_035445025.1 Citricoccus sp.
CCGTCTACTTCAAGAACTGCACCGCCGCACGCGCCGCCGGCGCGGCCCCGGTCCGCATCGGAGACCCCGGGTACGCCCGCCACCTGGACCGCGACGGTGATGGGGTCGGTTGCGAATGACCCTCCGGCGGCCCGGCCCGGTGACTCCAGCGCCTCCTGGCCCGGCCGGGCTCGTCGCCACCGTCCCGCTGTCCTGACACTGACGGCTCCTCCGGTCCCTGGGCCTCAGAGGGCGGCGGGCCCGGTGACGTGGTCGAACACCAGGCTCGTCTGGGTGGTGGCCACGATGGGGTTCGAGGACAGGTGGTCGAGGACGAACTGGCGGATGTGCTCGGTGTCCCGCGCCGTGAGGTGGATCAGGAAGTCGTCCATCCCGGCGAGGAAGAAGTACTGCGTCACCTCCGGCACGGTCTTGAGTGTCTCGGCGAACGTCGCGATCTGCTGGCGAGCCCCGGGCCGCACGCGGACACTGATCAGCGCCTCGATGCCGCGCCCCAGCGCCTGGGGATCCACGTCGATGGTGAAGCGCCGGATCACCCCGGACTGCTGCAGGGCCTTCATCCGGGCCAGGCACGTGGAGGGGGCCACCCCGAGGGCCTCGCTCAGGGCCTGGTTGGTCATCCTCGCGTTGTCCCGCAGCAGCTCCAGCAGGCGCCGGTCCAGGTGATCCAGCTCACGATGGGGCCGCAGATCCTTCGACACTCCCGGGCCGGGACGGTTTCCGCCTTCGAACATTCCTCCAGTATTGCTCGATGTACCGAATCTTCTGCAGTCTTCCTGCACCGATTCCGTCCTTTCGGAAGAATATCTCTCCGAATCAACCGTTTCTTCGGAAGGCACCCCATGATCATCTCCGTTCCCCGCGAAGTGAAGAACAACGAGTACCGGGTCGCGATCACCGTGTCCGGCGTGCACGAGCTGACCACCCGAGGCCACCAGGTCCTGGTGGAGGCCGGGGCGGGCACCGGGTCCGGCATCACGGACGAGGCCTACCGCTCGGCCGGGGCGGTCATCATCGCCGATGCCGATGAGCTGTGGGCTCGGGCGGACATGGTCCTGAAGGTCAAGGAGCCGGTGGCCGCCGAGTACCGCCACTTCCGGCAGGGGCTGGTCCTGTTCACCTACCTGCACCTGGCCGCCGAGCCGGAGCTCACCCGGGCCCTCCTGGACGCCGGGGTGACGGCGATCGCCTACGAGACCGTGCAGACCGCGGACCGCCGCCTGCCGCTGCTGGCCCCCATGAGCGAGGTCGCAGGACGGCTGTCCGTGCAGGCCGGCGCCTCCGCCCTGGCCGCCCCGGCCGGGGGCAAGGGCGTCCTGCTGGGCGGTGTCCCCGGGGTCCGCCCGGCCAAGGTCGTGGTCCTGGGCGCCGGGATGGCCGGGACCAACGCCGCGGCCATGGCCGTGGGCATGGGCGCCGAGGTGACCCTCCTGGACATCAACGTGGACCGGCTCCGCCAGCTCGACGCCCAGTACGCCGGCCGCCTCAAGACGGTGGTCTCCAACGCCCTGGAGGTCGAGCGCGCGGTCGTGGACGCCGACCTGGTCATCGGCTCGGTCCTGATCCCCGGCGCCAAGGCCCCCAAGCTCGTCACCGAGGCCATGGTCGCCGCCATGAAGCCCGGCAGCGTGCTGGTGGACATCGCCGTGGACCAGGGCGGCTGCTTCGAGAACACCCGGCCCACCACCCATCAGGACCCCACCTTCCGGGTGCACGAGACCGTGTTCTACTGCGTGGCCAACATGCCCGGGGCAGTGCCGAGCACCTCCACCTACGCCCTGACCAACGTGACCCTGCCCTACGCCGTCGCCCTGGCCGACCTCGGCGTCGACGCCGCCCTGGCCGCCGACCCCGCCCTGGCCGCCGGCCT
>NZ_DAOMPX010000160.1:0-1833 GCF_035445025.1 Citricoccus sp.
GTTCCCCATTCCTTCTTCAGGCCCTGGTGATGGATGTCCACCCCGAAGGCCGGGTCCACCATGGTCCAGTACTCGTAGAAGGCCAGGGACTCCTTCGCGGCGAAGCCGTTCGCGGTCCAGTCCCGGTTGAGGTCGACGCGCTGTTCACGCCCGTTCCCACCGGGCTCGGGGGATCCGGTCACGTCATCCCACAGGAGCGTATGGCGGATGTTCGCCTCGGCGCCGTCCGGGTTGTACATCGGGATGATGTGGAAGGTGTACTTCTCGCGCAGGAGGTCGTAGTCCGACGACCCGTTCGTCCCCAGGTCCTTGAGGAGGGTCAGCAGGGAATCGGTGCCATAGGGTTCGTTGCCGTGGATCCGTCCTTGGAGCCAGACGTCCTCCGGCCCCGTTCCCACGGTGGCGACGTAGAGGTCGCGGCCCTGTTCGGAGGTGTTCACGGACGTCCCGGCCTCGGCGAGGGTGAAGACGTCCACGGCGAAGCGTGAGGTCTGCTCCAGCTTCTTCAGCTCCTTCTCGACATCCGCAGGGGTCAGGATGCTGGAGATGGTGGTCTCGCCCGTGGGCGAGGGGAAATTCGCGTCCGCCATCGCGGGTGCGACGCCGGCCGGCACCGCGAGCGCCAAAGACGCCGCGGTCACGACGGCCGCAAGGCGGCCGCGCCGTGTGGATCGTGGGGTGGACTGCATGACCCTCCTGAGGATTCTTCCGTGGTGTCACGGCGACATACGTACTGGTCAGGGCCACGATCGTCGATGAACGAGGCCCTCTCGCAGTGTAGATGTGTCCCATGTCACCTCAAGGTCACGGCCTGAACCGTGGACTGACTGCTCGTCGGACGCCCCGAACGGCGGGTGAGGTCCATTCGACCCGCGCATACCTGATGATCTATCTGCGGGCAGCGGCCAGCATGCACGGTCCCCGTGACCGTGTCCGGGCGGCACGATGACAGGGCGGCCTCGGAGCAGGGCCGAACGCCGTTCACGCTGGCCATGAGCAGCAATGCGGGCACGTGGCTGTTGTCGACGGTCGCGGGGGCCATGATCACGACCGTCGGTGCCGTCTTCTCGCTGACCGTGATCAGCCTGCACCGCCCATCTCCACGCCGAGGGCCACCCCGAGCGGGCGGAAGCCCTGGACGAGTTCGCCGGAGACGTCGCGTGACCGCTTCGAGCACGAGTGATCGCCGTGCGGCGCATCGGGGCAAGTCAGGTAGCCCTGGGGTACAGGCCCCGGGGCCTGCGAGCGCGGTCCGGGCCTAGATTCGATATCGGTCGAGGACATGCCGGGAACCCCCCCCTCCAATCCCGGCATGTCCTCGATTCCGCGGGGCCACGCCGGCACGTCCGGCGGCACGCGAGGCAGCTCGAGTTGGGAGACGGGCGATGGACCTGTAGTGTTGGGTGTTCCGACGCGGGGTGGAGCAGTTCGGTAGCTCGCCGGGCTCATAACCCGGAGGTCGCAAGTTCAAATCTTGCCCCCGCAACGAAGAAGACCCCGGCCCCTCAGGGCCGGGGTCTTCGTGTTTCCTCGCCGCATCCGGCCCCGTGGCCATCCTCCCCGTCCACGTCCGGGTGTCGTGCGGCAGGGAGCTGCACTCGTCCTGCCGAAGAGGTGCCGTCCTCAGCTCGCGGCGGAGCGGGAACACGTCATGGATGCCTGGCGCGGGACCACCCCCGGAGAAGCCGTCGGCTCGCTCGGAGCTGCCGGGGGCCGGGCACGGTGGGTGGCGCCGGTTGGGCGAGGATCTCCGAGGCGATCTCGATGGGTACCGCCGCGGGCGGGGTGGGTGCGTCCAGGTCAACCGTGTGGTGAAGGTACTCCGTGCCGTTG
>NZ_DAOMPX010000161.1:0-1816 GCF_035445025.1 Citricoccus sp.
GCCGCCGTGCTCGGCGTGATGGGCAAGAAGTACTTCGATCGGATCAAGGGTCTGCCCCAGACCCAGGAGACGGTTCAGGAGATCCCGGCGACCCTGAACCCGAACAAGGAGACCCCATGAGCAACAACCCCGATGAGATCCGCGCCGACATCGAGCGCACCCGGCACGAGCTCAGCGCCGACGTGGACGCGCTGGCCGAGAAGGCCAACCCCACCCGCGCCGTCCACCGGCAGGGTGACCGCGTCCGCGAGCGCATGACCACCGTCAAGGAGTCCATCATGGGCAGTCCCGACCCGTACGCCGCCAGGTCCGGACCCGGGCTCAAAGACCGCGCCCAGGACGTGGCCCACGACGTCCAGCACCGGGCGGAGGACGCCGTGCACGCCGTCCAGCAGGCCCCGGCACGGGTCCGCCGCGGTACGCGCGGCAATCCGCTGGCCGCCGGACTGATCGCGCTGGGTGCCGGCTGGCTGGTGGGATCGCTCATCCCGGCCTCATCGGCCGAGCAGGAGGCCGCCGAGAAGGTCAAGGACCGGGCGGCCCCGGTGGTGGACGAGGCCAAGTCCGTGGCGCAGGAGATGGGGGAGAGCCTCAAGCCACAGGCCCAGGAGGCCATGGAGTCCGTCAAGGACACCGCCACCACCGGCGTGGAGCACGTCAAGGCCGAGGGACAGGACAAGGCGGGCCAGCTCAAGGACGAGTCCGCCCAGTCGGCGCGCCACGTCCAGGGAACCACGGAGCGCTATTGATCCGCCCCTGAGCCGTACGGCTCGACCCACCCGCCCCGGGGCATCGACGCCTCAGCGCCGGTGCCCCGGGGCACGTCCACGCTCCTGGCGGACGGGAGCGGCTGGATCTCACACCGGGCGGTGCCCGCTCCGGATGCTCCCGGCGCACCGGGTGTCCAGAACCTGCTGCAGCGTGCCGTCCCGCAGGGACCGGACCAGGCCGTCGACGGCATCCTCGATCTGGTCGTACATGGACACGAACGCGCTCTCGGGAAGGCCGTAGGGGTCCGGCACGTCACGGACGCCCCGGCCGGCCACGTCACGGGCGAAGGCACCGAGGCGCACCACCTTCCGCTCGTCGTCGGCGCCGCGGGCCAGCGCCCGCACGTCGCGATCGTTGGCGGCGTCCATGACCAGGATCAGGTCGGCGGTGTCGAAGTCCTCCACCGCGAACTGGGCGCCCACGGAGGTGAACGCGTAACCGCGGGCCTCACCCTCGGTGCTGCTCATGACGTGGGGCGGTTCGCCCAGGTGGTAGTCCGAGGTCCCCGCGGAGCTGACGGTCACGTCATCCAGGCCGGCCTCGCGCAACCGGTGGACCAGCACCGCCTCGGCGGCGGGCGAGCGGCAGATGTTTCCCAGGCAGACGGTCATGAGGTGCATGCCCCCAGTCTGTCCGGTCCGCCGAGGGGTCTCCACTTTCGTAGACTCGCCTGCGTGAGCCCACTCGACCGCGTCCCCGACCGCACCCCCGTCCCCCCCGGCACGGGCCTGACCCTGGAGGACACCGCCCGGCACGCCACGGGCGACCAGGACCTGCCCGCCGTGCACCGCACCCGGGCCGGGTTCCGGGCGGCGCTCGCGGAGAAGGTGCGCGCGGCCGTCCTCTCCGGGCTGCCGGCGCCCACCGTGGGCCTGGTCCCCACCATGGGTGCCCTGCACGGCGGGCACGCCGCCCTGGTCCGGCAGGCCCGCGCCGAGACCGACATCGTGGTGGCCTCCGTCTTCGTCAACCCGCTGCAGTTCGGCGACCCCGCCGACCTGGAGAACTACCCCCGCACGCTCGAGGCGGACCGGGAGATCCTCGG
>NZ_DAOMPX010000162.1:0-1773 GCF_035445025.1 Citricoccus sp.
CGGGACGTCCAGGAGGACCACGGTGGCCCGGCGCAGCAACCGGTCCGACAGCCACGGCAGGACCCGGCCCGGAGGGAGCCCCCGGACCTGCCTCAGCACGAGCTGGCACACCAGGTGGCGGTCCATGACCACCAGCCCGTCGGTGCTCGCGGCCCGGAGGTGGGAGAGCACGACATTGGAGGTGCGCACCACCGTCTCGATCCGGTCCGCCCACCGGACGGGAAGCTCCGTGCCGACGCGGCGCCCCGCCCGGATCAGCCACCGGCGGCCGGAGCGGTTGCGCACCACGAGTGCCCTGCGGCCCTCGTCCCGTTCAGCGGCGGCGAGGGCAACGGCCGTGGTCGTCTTCCCCGACCCGTCGATCCCCAGCAGCACGACGGTCCGCGGCCCAGTGAGCGGAGGGCGGCTGCCGGCCTGGCCCACGGACCTCGGACCGTCCGGACTGGTGATCACGAGGTCTCCCTGCGGCGGTCCGGTGGGTTGATGCACCGCACACCCATCCAGACCAGCAGGGCCGGCACGGCCAGTTTCATCACCAGCGCCACGGTCGCCCAGAACACGCTCGCCGCCCCGGTGGATTCCGGCAACTGGGCAAGGAACGCCTCGAGCCCGAGGACGAGCATCAGCACGAAGACCGCGCCGCCGACGATGACGAGGATGACGCCGACGCCCTGCAGTCCGCGGCGGAGCATGGTCGGCTGCTGCATGGGTCCTCCTGGTCGTCTCCCGTGGGCAGACTGAGGGTATCGACCGTTGCTGGGTGGCCGCTGCGAGGCGGCTCAGAACAGGGCGATCCCCTGCTCCACGAGGATGCCGGTGCCGATCAGGACCATCAGGACTCCGGAGACCTTGACCACGGCGTTGCTCGCCCGCGGGCGCGAGCCCAGCAGCTGCCTGGCGAGCAGGGCCACCCCGAGGTAGATCACCGCACAGTTGGCCACGTGCAGGCTGCCGAGCGTGAACATCTGGGCCGTGGAGGACCAGGCACCGGAGGCGGAGGTGAACTGGGGCAGCAGGGCCAGCAGCAACAGCAGGCCCTTGGGGTTGATCCCGCTGATCCCGGCGCCGCGGAAGAACTGGGACAACGAGCCGGTGCCGAGGGGCTGGTCGCTGGCGGTGATCGGCGGGGCCTGGGCCGTGAGCGTGGAGACGCCCAGGTAGAGCAGGTACATCGAGCCGATGACGGTCAGGGCGGTCAGCGTCACCGGGTACGCGGTGACCACCGCGCCGGCCCCGACCGCGACGATGGTGACCACGAGCGCGTAGCCGGAGGCCATGCCGGCCACGGAGGGCACCACGGAGCGGGCGCGCAGACCGGCCGAGATCGCGTAGGCCCAGTCGGCGCCGGGGGTCAGTGCCAGCAGCAGGGCCACCAGCCAGAACTGGGCCATCAACGCCGTATCCATCGCGCTCGTCCTTCCATTCGACCGTTCTGCCGGAGATCGTACGGAGGATCGCGCGAAATGTGCTTCGATGTGTTGTGTAGATCCGGGGGTTGAACGGGAGGATTGTCGGCATGGACGCGATCAACCGGGAGATCCTCTCCCTGCTGCAGGAGGACGGGCGCATGAGTGCGACCGTCCTGGCCCAGAAGGTGGGGCTGAGCCTGTCCGCCTGCCATCGCCGGCTGAAGGACCTCGAGCAGTCCGGCGCGATCGAGCGATACCGCGCCGTGGTCTCCCCCGAGGCGATCGGACTGCACTTCGAGGCGATCGTGTTCGTCACCATGGGACGCACCGACGTCGAGACCGTCTCCGCCTTCGAGGCCGCCGT
>NZ_DAOMPX010000163.1:0-1764 GCF_035445025.1 Citricoccus sp.
TTCTGATCTCAGGTCAGGAGGCGTTGCAAGCCCTCACGGTACTGGCGGTACAGCTGGACAGGTTCCAGGGATTCACCGGCGTCGGCCAGTTCGGCCCAGTGGTCCCAGCAGGACCGCCAGAGCAGCATGGCGGTCTCGGCGATGAGCCGGGCCGTCATGAGGTTCATGTCTGCCCCGCCTCGCCTGAGCAGACGGTCGCGTAGACGAAGTACGAGCTCGTGCTCCTGGGCGGTCGCCAGGCCTCGGATGTCCGGTTCGCGCAGCAGGATCCGTCGGACCCGCTGGTTCGTCTTCAGGTCTTCCTGGGGCTCGGCGGCGATGACGGCGGCGGCCATCTCCTCGACCGCCCGGAGCGCGGCATCGGGTCCGGTGCCGTCGAGTTCGAGGGCGTCGATGGCCCGGAGCAGCCGGCGCTGGCCGGGCAGGACGGCTTGTTCCTTGGAGGCGAAGTGCCGGAAGAACGTCCGGGAGGAGACCCCGGCGCGGGCGGCGATCTGCTCGACGGTGGTGGCCTTGACGCCCTGGGCCTCGAAGAGGTCGACGGCGGCCCGGTGGATCGATTCCTGGGTCTCCAGTCGTCGGCGGGTCCGCAGGTCCGGCACGTCCCGGACCGGGATGCCCGGGGCGGGGTTCCCTCCGGCAGCGTTCCTGGTGGGGTTGTGGTGGGCCACGGGCACCCTTCATCGTTTTGGCCGCTATGCGGTGTGATTCTAGGCACGTTCCAGCACCTACGGTTAGCGACAGTACTTGCCATTCTGGCACACTGTGACACGAACCCGGCCGGCCCTGCCTTGGCCGAGTGCGCCCATTTCCTCCCCTATCCCACGCTCCGGTGTCTCCGAAGACGGGATGCCCTAGAAAGTACTGGTGGTCCATGACCGATGTCATCACCCGGGATGCCAACCCGCCCACGGACAGCATTCCCGCTCTACCTTCCCGCCCACGCGCCCAGAAACGTGTCGGTGGGATGATCGCCGTCGCAGCAGCCGCGGCCTTCCTGGCCACCTTCAACGAGACCTTCCTCAACGTGGCCTTCACGCCGATCATGGAGGACTTCGGCGTCGACGTGAACACCGTGCAGTGGCTGACCACCGGTTACCTGTTGGTGGCCGCGGTGTTCGTACCGGTCTCGAACGTGCTCTATCACCGGTTCCCCACCCGCCCGCTGTTCGTGGCCGTCGTTGCCCTGATGGTCCTCGGATCCGTGGTGGGAGCCTTCGCTCCGACCTTCGGAGTGCTCCTGGTGGCACGACTGGTCCAAGCCATCGGAACGGGCCTGCTCACCCCCATCGGCATGAACATCACCCTGGCCGTCTCGCCGCGCGAGAAGCTCGGCCTGAACATGGGCATCATGGCCGCGATGACCACCCTGGGGCCGTCCCTGGCGATCGTGCTCTCTGGCGTGCTGCTGACCATCGCCCCGTGGACCACCCTGATGTGGGTCTTCGGCGCGCTGTGCCTCATCGTCCTGCTCGCCGGCGCGATCACCTTGCGAACCGTCGCCGACCTGGGTCGGCCGGTCCTGGACATTGCCTCGCTCCTGCTGGTCGCGGTGGGTCTGGTCGGCGTCCTGTACGGCGTGACCGCGGCCTTCGGGGGATCCCCCCTCTACGCGGGCGTCGCCGGCGTCGTCGGAGTGTTCGCGATGTGGCGGTTCATCGTCCGCCAGCGTCGCATCAAGCACCCCCTGCTGGACCTGCGCCCGTTCTCCAGCCCGGCGTTCGTGTTCGGCGTGCTGATGACCATGCTGGGGCTGGTGTTCGT
>NZ_DAOMPX010000164.1:0-1734 GCF_035445025.1 Citricoccus sp.
CCTTCTTCGCAAATCGAGCACAGCCACATCCCGTCCCCGTTGGCGCGGCGGCATTCGGCGCGGCGGCATTCGGCGCGGTCGAGCACGTCGGTGCTGGTGGTGTGGAACTGGAGCACGGAGACCCGCTGGCACAGTTCGCAGTTCAGCGGCTCGGTGGAGCCGGGGACGGGGTCACTGGTGGTCATGGGTCTTCTTTCTGTGACGGCGGATCATCCTGACGACGATGAGCACGGTGGCCCGTCGCCGGTCCCAGCCAAGGTACTCCTTGCGCGCATCCAGAGAGGCGTGCAGTTGTTCGTGGTGGGCCCGGCACATCGGCATCAGGTCCTCATCTTTCTCCCGTGCCTTCCAGGCCCCGGTCACCGGGTCACGGTGCACCCCGTCGTAGCGCAGATGGTGCAAGTCCAGACTGCCTGCCTCGTCAAGGGTCAGTTGGCAGACCGGGCAGGCCGGTTCAGCGCCCCGGGCGCGGGCGTCGCGGAACCAGCGCACCCGGCGGAACCCCCACGCCGGTGAGCGCAGGTAGTCCCGGTAGCTTTCCGAGCCGGTGCGGGTGAGGGAGAGCCGTGCCATGGTCTCACCGCACCGGCACCGAGGCCGCCCAGTCCGCGACCGTGCCGGTGTCGGCGGTATCGGCGGCCGTGGGGGTGGAGGACAGGGTCTCGGCCCCGCCGGTGAGCTCGGCGGCCAGTTCGGCGTTGTAGGCCTTGGTGGCGGCTTCGATCTGCTGGGCGTCCTTGCGGTCGGGCCACTTGGTCATGCGCATCAGGATGGGCCGGCCGTTGCGGTTCAGCAGCAGCCCCCAGCCAAAGGGCAGACGCCGCAGCTCCGAGACCGTCAGCACCTCGGTGTCGTGCAGCTGCTCGGAGGTCGAGTTCGAGTCCTTGCCGCGGGAGGTGGAGGTGCGGGTGATCTGGCGTTGACCGGCCAGCCGGGAGAACAGCTCCAGGTCTTGGACGTTGGAGGCCCCGCCGAGCTGGATCTTCACGGTGGCCGCGTCGAACAGGGCGGTGGCGGGCTGTTCGCCCCATTCGTTGCGGGCCTGAGCCAGGGACTGGAACACGGCGAAGGCACTGATGCCCACACCACCGCCGTCGGCCATGATCTGGGTCAGCCCGGGCCAGGCCCCGGCGATGTTCGCGATCTCGTCCAGGACCAGCGTCAGCGGCGCATCGAGCCGGTTCTTGGGGGACTTGGCGGCGATCTCGCGGGCACGTTCGGTGATGGCGTCCATCATCGCGATCAAGAACGGGCCGGCGGAGGACCCGCCGGTCTTGGTGCCCACGATGTACAGCGTCCCGTTCTCGCGCAGGAACTTGTCGATGTCCAGGGTCTCCTCGACCCGGGTGGGTTTGAGGACCTCGCGGACCTCGGGCACGGACAGGCCCTTGACCGCGCCCTCGACGCCGAACCACTTGTTCTGCAGCAGCTTGGGCTCACCGTCGATGATGCCCTGCAGCACCAGGTTCCAGTTCGAGGCCGCATCCCGGTGCTCGGCCAGGATCTTGACCGCTTCCTTGGCCTCGGCGGGGTTGTTGCCCCAGCGCATCAGGTCATCCACGGTCCGGTTCCCGAGGGCGGCGGCGTGCAGCAGGCATTCCATGATGGTCACCGCCGGGGCCTGCCACTCCGCATTCGTGGAGGACGCCCCCAACCCGGAAGAACTGATCAGGGAGGTGGCGCGCTGGTTGGCGACCCGGGGGACCTCGCACCCGGTGATCGGGGACCACTTCA
>NZ_DAOMPX010000165.1:0-1711 GCF_035445025.1 Citricoccus sp.
GGGCCCTTTCTCGAGCGCGGCGGGCTCGAGAGGGGCGGGCCGGTGATCGCCGCCCCGGACCGGGCCCTGCAGGGGGCCGCCGAGGTCCTGGACATCCTCGTGGACCCGGGAACCTTCCAGTCCTGGGACGACCCGGTGGACCACGGGCACCTCGAGGAGGACTATGCCCGGGACCTCGGCCGGGCGCGCGAGGTGACGGGACTGGACGAGGCCGTCGTCACCGGTCGCGCCACGATCGGGGGTCGCCCGGTGGGTGTGATCGCCAGCGACTTCCGGTTCCTGGGCGGGACGATCGGCGTCCTGACCGCGCGCAGGATCGCCGCCGCCTTCCGGCGGGCGGCCCGTGAGGGACTGCCCGTGGTGGCGGCGCCGTCGTCGGGTGGGACCCGCATGCAGGAGGGTACTCACGCGTTCCTGGCGATGCTGGACATCGCCGAGGCCCTGCGGGTGTTCCGTGAGACCGGACGTGCCTACCTCGTCTACCTGCGTCATCCCACCACCGGAGGCGTCATGGCGTCCTGGGGGTCACTCGGCCACGTGACGTTCGCGGAACCCGGGGCCCTGGTGGGGTTCCTGGGACCGCGGGCGGTGGAGGCCATCACCGGGGAGGCGATTCCCGAGGGCGTCCAGCGGGCGGAGAACCTCGCGGACGTCGGGCTGGTCGATGCGGTCGTCTCCCCGTCGCAGATCCGGTCCGTGCTCGACCGGGCCCTAGGCCTGATGTCCGCACCCGACGGCGGGAGCCCGGCCGGGGACGTCACGGGATCCCCGCCCGCCTCCCAGGTTGCGGTGCGGGCCGCGGTCCCGACGAACCCCTGGGACGCCGTCCTGGCCACCCGGGACGCACGGTATCCGCGCTTCCAGGACCTGGTGCGCTCCCTGGGCGACGTGCTGCCGTTGAGCGGTACGGCCGAGGGGGCGGCAGAATCCGGTGTGGGCGTCGTGCTCGCGCGGTTCGGTCGCCTCAATGCGGTGGTCGTCGGCCAGACGGGAGATCCCGGTCGGCCCCTGGGGCCGGACTCCCTGCGCATCGCGCGCCGGGGGATACGACTGGCCGGGGAACTGGGGCTTGCCGTGGTGACGGTGATCGACACCCCGGGCGCGACCCTCTCCGCGGCCGCCGAGGAGGGCGGGCTGGCCGGGCAGATCGCCCGGACGCTGGGCGACCTGACGGCGCTCCAGGTGCCCACGGTCTCGGTCCTGCTCGGGCAGGGATGCGGCGGGGCGGCGCTGGCGCTGTTGCCGGCGGACCGGACGGTGGCCTCGAGCCACGCATGGATCTCGCCCCTGCCTCCCGAGGGGGCGAGCGCGATCGTCCACCGTACCCCGGACCTGGCACCCCGGGTCGCCCGTCACCAGGGGATTGGTCTCGGGGGACTGCTCCGCCTCGGGATCGTCGACGAGGTCGTGGCCTACCCGGCCGGGGGTGCGGCGGGCAATGAGGAGTTCCTGGCGGGCCTGCGGGAGCGCATCGGCGACCACCTGGCGCAGGTCACTCCGGCAGAACAGGGCCCGGTGGGGACCCCGGCAGCGGCACCGGACGCGGTGCCCGTCCGGCCGGGGGTCACCGGGACCGCCGGGGGCCGTCCAGAGGCCAGGATGGAGCGCTACCGGAGGATCGTGGGACTGCCCCTGGTCGCCTGAGGGGTCCGTCCGGCCAGGACTGCCAGCGATCTCACAGTCTCCACCCGGTTTCCCCACAAGTACGGCC
>NZ_DAOMPX010000166.1:0-1693 GCF_035445025.1 Citricoccus sp.
CCTCGTGCAGGAACGGTACTCCCGTCCCGCACCGGTGAACAGGGTCCGGACCAGGCGGATCGGCAGGAGTCGGAGCGCGGCCCACCGGTGGCCCCCGAACGCGGCTTCCCACCGGTGCCGTGACCCCACTAGACTGATCTGTCTACCGAGCGAAGGGAGGGGGCATGACCGGAGGGACATCCCCGGGGACTGAGGCACCGGGGACTGGGACGACATCGGTGCGCGGCCGCCTCCTGGCGGCGGCGTCCCGGCTGTTCTACGCCCGGGGGATCAACGCGACCGGGATCGATGCGGTCATCGCCGAGGCCGGGGTCGCCAAGCAGAGCCTCTACAACACCTTCTCCTCCAAGGAGGAGCTGACGCGGGCCTACGTCACCGCGCGGCACGAGGAGTGGCTGGAGCTCTACCGGGCGCGCGTGGCGCAGGCCGAGTGCCCACGGGACCGGGTCCTGGCGGTCTTCGACGCCTACCTCGACCACGCCTCCGGAGCGTACGAGCACGGTTTCCGCGGCTGCGGTCTGCTCAATGCCGCCGCGGAGTTCCCTGCGGGATCACCGGGCCGCGAGGCGGTGCGCCGGCACAAGGAGCAGGTGCAGTCCCTCCTCGCGGGCCACCTGGCCGAGACCGGGTCCGCGGACCCGGAACTGGCCGAGCACCTGGCCTTCCTGCTCGAGGGGGCCATGAGCCGTGCCGGGCTGGAGGGCCGCCCCGACCTGCTGCTCAGCGCCCGCCGCATCGCCGCGGGCATGCTGGACGCCCGCCTGTACGCAGGCCCGGACGCACACCTGGACGCACACCTGGACGCGCGGTGAACCGGGCCCAATTGGCCGGGGTCGCCGCGATCACGGTGACCTCCCTGCTGTGGGGCACCACCGGCACGGCCGCCACCTTCGCTCCCGACGCCGGCCCGCTCGCCATCGGCGCCGCGGCGCTGGGCATCGGCGGACTGCTCCAGGCCCTGATCGCCCTGCCCGCCCTGCGGGCGGCCGGTCCCGTGCTGCGCCGGCACGCGGGCCTCGTGGCCCTGGGTGCGCTCGCCGTCGCGGTCTACCCGCTGGCGTTCTACAGCTCCATGCACCTGGCCGGGGTCTCGGTCGGCGCGGTCGTCTCGCTGGCCTCGGCCCCGTTGGCCTCCGGGCTCCTGGAGCGGGTGGTGGAGGCCCGCCCGCTGAGCCGGTGGTGGATGCTCGCCGCGGGCCTGGGCGTGCTGGGCAGCACCCTGCTGTGCCTGTCCACGGCCGGCGGCCCGGAGGAGGCGGGTCTGGCCACGCCCGCCGGGGTGCTGCTGGGGCTGGTGGCCGGACTGACCTACGCCGTCTACTCCTGGGCCGTGCACCGGCTGATGTCCCACCGTGCCGGGCGCGCCGCGTCCATGGGGGCGGTGTTCGGGGCCGGCGGCCTGCTGCTGATGCCGGTCCTCGTCCTCACCGGGGCTCCCCTCGTGGCCTCCACCCCGGCGTTCCTCGTGGCCGGGTACATGGCGCTGGTCCCGATGTTCCTGGGGTACCTGCTGTTCGGGTTCGGCCTGAGCCGGGTGCCCGCCAGTACGGCCACGACCGTGACGCTGTCTGAACCGGCCGTCGCCACGGTGCTGGCGGTCGTGATCGTGGGGGAGCGGCTCACGCCCCTCGGCTGGACCGGGCTGGCCGTCATCTGCGCCGTGCTGGTCCTCCTCGCGCTCGCGCCGGCCACC
>NZ_DAOMPX010000167.1:0-1688 GCF_035445025.1 Citricoccus sp.
GTGCACGGTGCCGAGCAGCCTGCGGCCGATGCCGGGACTGATGTCACGGGCCGGGACGGCCGCCCGCTCCACGGCGTCCGCCAGCCCGAGCTGCCGGTACACCTCCAGCGAGCGGGACTGCAGGCCCAGGGCGCGGGACTCGCGGGTCGGCCCGGCCTTGGCGTCCACGACGACGGCCCGCAGCCCGAGCCGGGCGCACCAGGCCCCCGCCATCAGCCCGGTGGGCCCGGCGCCCACGACGAGCACGTCCGTGGCCACGGCGCGCAGGGGCGGGGAGACGCGCGGGGAGGATGCGGGGGGACCCGGGGTGCCGGCAGCAGGCATGACCTCAGGGTAGGGCGGGGCCCGTCACCGTTCCATGGGCGGGGGGCGCCAGCCCCGCAGGGTGCTCCTCCGGCCCCGGCGGGACCCGCTGCGGGCCCGGACCTTCCGTGCCGGCCCGGGCACTGGCACGATGGCCGCATGCATCGTCGCGTCGAGGTCCACGGGGCCGTGTCACCGGAGGTGGCATGGACGCGGTACGAGCGGTTCGACGCCTGGCCGGGGTGGGCGCCGCACATCCGCCGGGTCGAGGCGGACGGCGAGGTGATCCACCCCGGGGCCCGGGGGACCGTCCACGGGCCCGCGGGCCTGAGGGTGCCCTTCCGGATCGATTCCGTCGACCCGGCGCGGTGCACCTGGTCCTGGACCGTGTGGGTGCCCGGCAGCCGGCTCATCCTGTTCCACGACCTGGCGGCCGAGGGCACCGGCACCCGGGCCGGCGTCGACCTGGACGGGCCCGCCGTGCTGGTGGCGCCCTACGCGCCGTTCACGCGATGGCCCCTGCGCCGGCTGGTCCGGCCGGCCGGGGACTAGGGTGGGAGGACACTGCCGGAGAAGTCGAGGAGCACGGGCCCATGAGGATCAGCGTCGGACAATTCCGCCCCACCGGAGTGGCCGCAGAGAACGTCGCCACCATGGAACGGCTGGCCCGCCAGGCCCGGGATGACGGGGCCGGGCTCATCCTGTTCCCCGAGGAGTCCATGTTCACGGTCCGGCACGTGGCCGGCTCGTTCGCCGAGTCCGTCGACGCCGGCTGGTCCAGCTTCGTGCGCGACCTCACCCGGATCGCCGCGGACCTGCAGATCGCCATCGTCGCCGGCGGGTACGAGCCCTCGGGCACCGACCGTCCGTTCAACACCCTCATCGCGGTGGACGCCACCGGCAGGATCGTGGACACCTACCGCAAGATGCACCTCTACGACGCCTTCAAGCACAAGGAGTCCGACCGGATCACCCCGGGCGTGCGGGACCTGTCCGTCGTGGAGATCGGCGGTCTGCGTTTCGGCATGATGACCTGCTACGACCTGCGCTTCCCCGAGGTGGCCCGGGCCCTGGCCGTGGG
Source organism: Citricoccus sp. (assembly GCF_035445025.1). NCBI lineage: Bacteria > Bacillati > Actinomycetota > Actinomycetes > Micrococcales > Micrococcaceae > Citricoccus > Citricoccus sp. Next base: position 1,385 of record NZ_DAOMPX010000167.1, read on the forward strand.
CGGGGCCGACGTGCTGCTGGTGCCGGCCGCCTGGTTCGCGGGCGACCACAAGGTCGATCACTGGCAGACCCTGCTCAAGGCCCGCGCGGTGGAGAACACCGTCTGGGTGGTGGCCGCCGACACCCGCAGCGACACCACCATCGGGCACTCGGCGATCGTGGACCCGCTGGCCATCCCCGTGGCGTCCCTGGCCGAGGAGGGCGAGGCGATCGCCACCGCCGACGTCACCCGGGAGCGCATCGACGAGGTCCGGTCCTTCCTGCCCGTGCTGGCCAACCGCCGGACCGACATCCTCGGCTGACGG
>NZ_DAOMPX010000168.1:0-1498 GCF_035445025.1 Citricoccus sp.
ACCACCGAATAGGTCGGCAAGGGCATGCCGATGGTCACGCGGCCGTGGGGGTCCAGGGTGGTCCACGTAGCCGTGACGGTGGCCTCCGGAGGGCCATAGGCGTTCACCAACCGAAGGCCGGGCCGGTGCCAGCGGGTGATCAGGTCGTGGGGACACGGCTCGCCTGAGACGAGCAGGAACCGCAGGTCAGGCAGATCGTCGTCCAGCGTGGCGAGCAGGGTGGGGACGCAGCAGAGGCCGGTGACCCGGAGATCGAGGAGGAAGTCATGTAGGTCTTGGCCGATCAGGGGCGCCCCGTGGGGCTTGGGCACGATCGTGGCACCGGCCATCCAGGGCACCCAGATCTCCTCGACCGAGAAGTCGAAGGCGATACTCATGCCCTGATAGATCCGGTCTTCACCCGTGATGCCGTAGACCTCGGCCGCGACCCGCACGAAGTTGCAGATGCTCGCGTGCTCGATGGCGACCCCCTTGGGTCGCCCCCTCGCGCCCGAGGTGTAGATCACGTAGGCCAGCTCATCGACGGGGAGTCCGCGCTCCTCCGGCCTGAGCCGCTCGGAGGGCTGGGCGGCGATGGCGGAGGCCTCGGCATCCACGACGACCACGGTGGCCGCGACCGCGTCCAGTGTCTCCACGTGGAGGGAGCGCGTCAGGACAGCGCTGACGCCGGCGTCCCGGCAGATATACGCGATACGGTCCACGGGGAAACCAGGGTCAAGCGGCACGTAGGCGGCATTCAGCTTCAACGTGGCCAGCATGCCGGTATACCCGTCCAATGGATGATCCGACAACAGCGCGACGCGGTCCCCGCAACGGACCCCGCGTCGTCTCAGATGACGAGCGAGACGGTTGGCCCGCGCGTCGAGATCCGCGTAGGTGACCGCGAGGGCGCCGGTGTCCACCGCGAGGCGATGCGGGTGCCCGTGCTGCAGCAGCTCGTCGACCTTCCCCTCGAACAGGTGATCCAGTCGTTCGCCCGGCGACCAGCGCACTCGCTGGTCGAAGCGCGTGTCGACCAAGACCGCCGGGACGCTGGGCCGGGCCTCCAGGGACTCGGGCCCGGGGGAGAGGAACCCCGTGTCCTCGCCGTGTCCAGGGGATGCCCAGGTGCCCGGGGGAGTCCCAGGCGCTTGGGGTAGAGACCGATCGGATCCGAACGACTCCGACCCGCGAGTAGCGAAAATGGCTTCCTGATCCGTCACGGCCATGCCTTCCATCGAGATGCACCACAGCCCAGAACGGAGAAGGGGATAACCCGATGCTGGGCCCACGGAAATCGAGACCTTGCGATACAGTGCACCCTGACACCGCGGTCAGCAGAGGGTCAACAGCCCGCGAATCACCCCTTCATGATCCAGGTACCGTTCGGGTGTGATCGTGCCGGAACCTCTCGGTGCCGCTCCGGACAGTCAAGAGTGTCCTCCGTCAATCCGCGGTCAGGAGGTGCTTGGACCCGTTCCGGGACCCGGCCTCAGAAGTCCACAGCTCGTGGTCGACG
>NZ_DAOMPX010000169.1:0-1482 GCF_035445025.1 Citricoccus sp.
TGGGAGCGCAGGTGCTCCAGGCCGGGGCTCGTGGGCACCAGGGCCGCGACATCGGCATGCTTCCACCGGGCGGCGGCCGCACCGATGAGCACGCGCCAGAGCACCGCGGAGGCGTCCCCGGAGGAGGCGTCTTCCTCGAGGGCAGCCCTGCTGACGGCGGGCAGCTCGCGGCGGGGACCGGGCAGGTAAGGGTGCCCGTGATCGTCCAAGGGCACCGGCCGGTTCGCCTCGAGGGAGCCGGACGGTTCGGCGGCTCCCACGAGGGCGGCCAGGTGTTCGACTAGGGCCCGGACAGCGGCAGCGGTGCCAGTGGGTGCTAGAAGGCTATTCAGGTCACCGGTGACGAGGGTGGAGGTTCCGCCGGCGCGGTGGGGGGCACCCGGGGGCCGCACACAACCGGTCGCCGGGTTGGTGAGCGGCGCCAGGTCAAGGGTGGGGCATAGGTGGCGGGCTAGTCGGGCCAGGGTGGCCACGGTCTCGGCCTCCACGGAGTCCGCCAGGGCGGCCCAGACGTGGCGGCCGCCGGATGGTCCGGAGGCACAGACGACGGGGGAGAGGCCCGCGTCGTCGAGCAGTCCGGCGAGGGTCTCGGCATCGCGGGCGGCGGCAGCGGCACTGCCGGGGGTCTTGGCATCGAGGTCGAAGGCCAACAGCCGGTACCGGTGGTCGCTGCCGGCCAAGTACACAGCCCACGGGCGTGCCGGAGTATCCGCGGTGGTGCGCCGGTGAGAGCCGTACTGGTTCAGCACAACACCGTTGGCATCGGCCACGGCCACGCGCACGCTCGGGCGCGGGCTGAGCGCATGTGTGAGAGACCACGCAGCGTGACACGCTGCGGGAACTTTCCCCCGCGAAGAGGGTACGGCTATAGTGAGCAACAGACCTCCAGAAGCGTCTTGGCGGACGCGGAAGGTAGAACCCTCGACCGAGTGGTTGGTAGCCGGTAACGGTCAGGGTTGGATAACTAGATATTTCTGTGGAAGGACCCGTTGGCGCGGGTCCTTCTGCTGTATCAGGCGGTTTTCTGCAGCGGCAGCTCCTCCTGCATCTCGACGTCGGACAAATCGGTGCGAGCCAGCTTTTCCTGCACGGCTTCGGCAATGAAGTCGCTGGCGGGAATGCCGCGTGCCTCGGCTAGACGGAAGATCAGATCAGCCATCTCGACGGGAACACGGGCGGTCATGACGTGTCGGTCGCCCTTGGAGGGACGTCCTGCGCGACGAGAACGGACCTGTGTAGTCATGGTCCCCACCCTAGAGTTTCTGAAATCGACTTCATACGTATGACACGCCGGGTCAGTAGCTGTAGTCATGAATTTCGTTCTCCTGGGTGAACTCGAAGTAGTAGATGCGGGGCTGGGTGCCGGGTTCTTGGGGGATGTCGCTGCCGTCGGGGGAGTCCCAGGTCCAGGTGGCGATGACGGAGACGCCGGTGTCGGTGAGTTCGGTGGCGGTATTGAGTTCGACGGTGGGCACGGAGGTA
>NZ_DAOMPX010000170.1:0-1456 GCF_035445025.1 Citricoccus sp.
CGAGCCGGTGGACGTCCGTCGGAGTCGTCGTCATCCCCTCACTCTAGGAGACCGGCCGGTGGGAAGGCCCCCGTGTCTGGCAGCCGCAGTCATGGCGCTGGAACCCGGTGAACGCGGGCCGTTCGGGTGAGGGGCCTTTCAGCCTGGGCTGGAAGCGCTGGGCACCCGTGTAGACAGCGGCCTTCGCCGCGCACCTGGGCACCTGGGCGCCGATCCTCTGGGAGAACAAGGGCCGCTACGTGACCCAGCAGGGTGCTCAGGGCGCCACCGAACCCTCGCTCACCGCCTCCCCGGAGCTGCAGGAGGCCCAGGAGCAGCTTCGGCTGCTGCAGTGGACCATCCCCGCCTTCGCCGGGGCCGTGATCGTGCTGGGCGCCCAGCACGGCGAACTGCAGAGGGCGCGAAACCTCCGGCCCAAGCGACTGGACAACGTCAAGGCCGTGGCCCGTCTCGTCCCGATGAGGGGGCCCGCCGGAGTGGTCAAGTCGCTGCTGACCTTCTGACCGGGCCCATGAGGGGCCCATCGGCGGCGGCCGCCCCGAGACGGGGCGCGGCCGCCGCCGGCGGGATCAGCGGTCCAGTTCCTGGCGCCGGGAGGAGATCACGCCGGTGTTGAAGCCGGCGAGGTTCAGGCCGCCGTGGAAGCGGGCGTGCTCGATCTTCACGCAGCGGTCCATCACGATGTCCATCCCGTGGGACTCCGCCAGGTGGGCGGCCTCCTCGTTCCAGATGCCCAGCTGCAGCCAGACGGCCTTCGCGCCGGCCTCGCGGGACTCCTCCACGATGCCCGGGGTGTCCTCGGACTTGCGGAAGACCTCCACGAGGTCCGGGACCTCCGGCAGGTCCTTCAGCGAGGCGTACACCGGGTGGCCGAGGATCTGCTTGCCCTGCTCGGCCAGGATCGGGTTGACGAAGTAGACCCGGAAGGTGGTCGAGGACAGCAGGTAGGTCGCCACGAAGTACGACGCGCGGGCGGGCTTGTCCGAGGCGCCGACGATGGCGATCGACTCGGTCTGGCGCAGCAGCGCCAGGCGCTCCGGCGCGGACGGTCCGGTCCAGGTGCGGTCGGGCAGAACGGTGCTCACTTGGCGGCCTCCTTCAGGGCGGCGTTCACGGCGGCCTCCAGGGCCTGGTCCAGGTCCCAGAGGATGTCCTCGACGTCCTCGATGCCCACGGAGATGCGGATCAGGTCCTCCGGGATGCCGCCGGCCACGAGCTGCTCGGCGGTCAGCTGCTGGTGCGTGGTGGAGGCCGGGTGCAGCACGAGGGTCTTGGCGTCGCCGATGTTGGCCAGGTGGCTGGCCAGCTGCAGGTTCGAGATGAACTCGGCCCCGGCGTCGCGCCCGCCCTTCACGCCGAAGCTGAACACGGAGCCCACGCCCAGCGGCAGCAGCTCCCTGCCCCGCTCGTAGTGGGGGTGGGACGGCAGGCCCGCGTAGTTGACCCAGCTGACCCG
>NZ_DAOMPX010000171.1:0-1169 GCF_035445025.1 Citricoccus sp.
CTGGGCGCTCGAGGAGGCCCGCCGGATGCTGTCCGAGGAGGCCGGCTAGGGCCTGTCCTGTGAATCATCGCATCCACAGGATGGTGGCGGCGATGAGGAGTTCGAAGCGGTAGTAGGCGGCGCGCTTGGCGTAGCGGGTGGCCAGGTCGCGGAATTGCTTGAGCCGGTTGAAGCAGCGTTCGACCACGTTGCGGCGGCGGTACTCGGCGGCGTCGAAGGCCGGAGGCCTGCCACCGGCGCTGCCCCTGGCGGCACGGCGGGCTTTCTGGTCGGTGCGCTCGGGGCTGGTGAAGCGGATACGGCGCCGGCGCAGTGCGGCGCGGGTCGAGGGATGAGAATAGGCCTTGTCCGCCAGGACCGCCTCGGGGCGGCACCGTGGCCGGCCCGCACCGCGGCGGCGGACGCCGATGGCCTCCAGCAAGGGCAGCAACTGCGGGTTGTCCCCGTCCTGGCCGGGCGTGAGCAGCACGCTCATCGGCAGCCCCCGCCCGTCCACGGCCAGGTGGATCTTGCTGCTCAGTCCGCCCCGGGAGCGTCCGATCCCTTCACCGTCCACTGCGATGGCCTCGATCGCGGGCCGGCACCCCCTTTTTTACGGGCCCCGGCCGCGTGCTGGTGGGCCCGTACGACGGTCGAGTCGACGCTGATGATCCATTCGACCTCCCCGACGGCGTCGTCCTTGACGACGGCCTCGGCCAGGATCTTCTCCCAGGTCCCGTCCAAGGTCCATTTCCGCAGCCGCTCATGGGCGGTCTTCCAGGGACCGTAACGCTCGGGCACATCCCGCCAAGGAACACCGGTGCGCAGTTTGAACAGGATCGCATTGATCACCTGCCGGTGATCACGCCACTGCCCGCCGCGCCCGGACACCGGCAGCAACGGCTCGATCCTGGCCCACGCCTTATCCGTCAGTTCACCACGCCCGACCATTCCACAGGTCTAACACCGACAGTCCCAGATTCACAGGACACGCCCTAGACCGGTCCGCGCGGACCCCGGTTCGAGGGTGCCCTCCCGGGGGTCGCCTCCCGGGGGTCTCCCGAGGCCCGGGAGGGACGGACCGGGTGCGTCAGAGCGCGGGGTGCATCAGAGCGCGGTGCCGAGGAGCTGGACACCGACGCCCCACGCGGCACTGAGCATGCCCACCACGGCGACCGCGGAGATCAGGG
>NZ_DAOMPX010000172.1:0-1152 GCF_035445025.1 Citricoccus sp.
GCCGGGGCGCTCATGGTCGGCGTGGCCGGCGCCAAGGCCCTGGCCCTGGCCACGGGCACCCCGCTCTACGGCATCAACCACCTGGTCGCGCACGTCGGCGTCGGGCTGCTGGACGAGGTGACGGGCGCGGGGCCGGAGGCCGGCCGCGGGACCGGGCCGGCCGTCGTCGTGGGGTCCGGTGCGGGCGGGGGCCGTCCGCTGCCGGAACACCTCGGTGCGCTGCTGGTCTCCGGCGGGCACACCGAGATCCTGCGGGTCAACCGGCTCACCACGGACGTGGAACTGCTCGGCTCGACCATCGACGACGCCGCCGGCGAGGCCTATGACAAGGTCGCCCGGCTGCTCGGGGCCGGCTACCCCGGCGGGCCCGTGATCGACCGGCTGGCCCGGCAGGGCAACCCCACCGCGTTCCGGTTCCCGCGCGGGCTGAGCGCCCCGAAGTTCGTGGGCACCGCGCAGGAACCCGGCAGGCACCGGCACGACTGGTCCTTCTCCGGGCTGAAGACCGCCGTGGCCCGGTGCGTGGAGCAGTTCGAGGCCGCCGGCGTGCCGGACGAGCAGATCCCCACGGCGGACATCGCCGCGTCCTTCCAGGAGGCGGTCGCGGACGTGATCACCGCCAAGGCGGTGCGGGCCTGCACGGAGCACGGGATCGGGCACCTGCTGCTCGGCGGCGGCGTCGCGGCGAACTCCCGGCTGCGTGAGCTGCTGGCCGAGCGCTGCACGGCGGCCGGCATCGGGCTGACCGTCCCGCCGCCGCGGCTGTGCACGGACAACGGCGCCATGGTCGCGGCCCTGGGGGCGCAACTGGTGATGGACGGGGTGGCGCCGTCCGGATTGGGCTTCGCCGCGGACCCGGGCCAGCCGGTGGGTGAGATCTCCCTCGGCGCGTGAGGGCCGCCCGTACCCTGGCCGCCGGAACTGCCGCCCACCGGAGTCACGATCACGCTCGACGGTGGGACACGCCGGGCCGATCACCGTCGAGCGTGATCGTAACTCTGAGTTCGCCGTGACTCCACGGGCTCAGGCCCCGATGGACGCCCGCGTCCGGGCCACCGCATCGGCGACGACGGCTCGGAGGGGAGCATGGAGATCATGCCCGGCCAGCGGGGTGGACGCGGGCAGGCCGGCGGACTCCATCTGCTCCACCGT
>NZ_DAOMPX010000173.1:0-1138 GCF_035445025.1 Citricoccus sp.
CGACGACTCCTTCGACTGGGGTGAGGACGAGCGGCCGGACATCCCCTTCAACGAGACAGTCGTCTACGAGACCCACGTCAAGGGCATGACTGCCCTGCACCCGGACGTGCCCGAGGACCAACGGGGCACCTACGCCGGCTTGGCGCACCCGACTGTCGTCAAGCACCTGAAGCGGCTCGGGGTCACGGCCGTGGAACTGATGCCGGTGCACCAGTTCACCAACGACTCCTACCTGCAGGACAAGGGACTCTCGAACTACTGGGGATACAACACCCTGGGCTACTTCGCCCCGCAGAACACCTACTCGTCCTCCGGCGATCATGGTGAGCAGGTCCGCGAGTTCAAGCAGATGGTCAAGGACCTACACTCCGCCGGCCTCGAGGTCATCCTCGACGTGGTCTATAACCACACCGCAGAGGGCAACCACATGGGCCCCACGTTGTCCTTCCGAGGCCTGGACAACCGGAACTACTACCACCTGGTCGAGGGCGACGAACGCCACTACATGGACTACACGGGCACCGGCAACTCGCTGGACCTGTCCCATCCGATGGTGCTGCAGCTGGTCATGGACTCCCTGCGCTACTGGGTGGAGGAGATGCGCGTGGACGGGTTCCGGTTCGACCTGGCCACCACGCTCACCCGCGCCGAGGGTGAGCAGGGACCGGACATGATGTCCGGGTTCCTCCAGGTGGTCCGCCAGGACCCGGTGCTGCGGCAGGTCAAGCTCATCGCCGAGCCCTGGGACGTCGGTTGGGCCGGGTACCAGGTCGGCAACTTCCCGGGCCTGTGGAGCGAGTGGAACGGCAAGTACCGGGACACCGTCCGCGACTTCTGGCGTGGGGAGCCGGGCACGCTGGCCGAGTTCGCCACCCGGATCACCGGCTCGGCCGACCTCTACGAGGATGACAATCGCACCCCGCGGGCATCGGTGAACTTCGTGACCGCCCATGACGGCTTCACCCTGCGGGACCTCGTCTCCTACAACGAGAAGCACAACGACGCCAACGGTGAGGACAACAACGACGGTGAGTCCCACAACCGCTCGTGGAACTGCGGTGAGGAGGGGCCCACGGAGGACGCAGAGGTCAACCGCCTGCGCGCCCAGCAGCAGCGGAACTACCTGACCACCCTGATG
>NZ_DAOMPX010000174.1:0-1053 GCF_035445025.1 Citricoccus sp.
TGAGCAGGATCAGGTCGTAGGGACCGTCCAGCTCGCGGGCCGTGACGGCCCGGACGGGAATCGTCTCGTCGTACCCCGGCCCGTAGACGCGGAGGCCCTGGCGCAACTGCTCGGCGCGGGGTGGACGGACCAGGAACGTGATGTCACGTCCGGCCTGGACCAGACGGGTCCCGAAGTACCCGCCGGTGGCTCCGGCTCCCACAATCAGAGTCTTCATGGTCATCTTTCCTCGTGTCGTGCGGATGGGTGTGAGGGACGGGCTGTTCATCGGGCTGATCCCCGGTGTTGCTCCGGTGCGGCTGTCCGGTCCCCGTCCGGGGACGGAGCCTCCAGCGGGGGGACGCTGGGCGAGGGCTTCGCCCACCCCTCCCGCACGCGCCGCCGGGTCCAGTCGCTGGACTCGGAGATGATCGCCTCCAGGGGGCCCTTGCCCAGGGAGCTGCGCCACATCAGCGCGAACAGCATGAAGGAGATGACCTGGATCCACAGGTTCACGACCGGCTGGTCCTCCGGCAGGATCTCGAGCATCATGACGATGCAGTGGGCCGAGTAGAGGGTCAGCGTCATCGCACCGATCGCGGTGAAGGGCGTGAAGACCCTGCCCCCGCCGCGGGTGATGAGCAGGGCGAAGCCCAGCACGGCCATGGCCGCCCCCAGCGTGTGGAGCGTGCTCAGCGGGGTCTCGGAGTAGGGCGCGACGGTGGCCAGCCACCACCAGGACGAATCCGGCAGCAGGGTCGTCTCCGGACCGAAGGTCAGCACCTCGGCGATCTCGTCCGCATCGAGTTCCGGAGTCGCCCCGATCAGGCGCTGCAGGCCGCCGACGGGGCCGAGCAGGAACATCGACAGGGCCCAGGCCGCGGCGGCCAGCGCCGAGCCCCAGCCCAGGAGCCTGAGCGCCAGCGTGCGGGACGTCAGTGCCTGCCGTCCGATGACCATGCCCACGCAGAGGTAGACCATCCACATGGCCGCCGGGTAGAAGCCGGTCACCACCATGTCCGAGAGGAACGGCAGCGGTTGCTGGGCTGCGGTGACCAGCGTGTAGTCGGCGTC